>JACPGD010000326.1 GCA_016182645.1 Candidatus Hydrogenedentota bacterium
CGCTGAAGACGCTGGCGAAGTCAAGCGTATCCAAATCCAGCGCACGGGCCGCCAGGCCCCAGGCCACGGCCAGTGCCGCGCGCTCCGGCCGGCCGGCGATATCCATCTCGCCCTCCCGGCCTAATTCCGCGAGCGCGGGAAATGCCAGTAATAGATCCCCGATACCCCCCGTGTGAATGACCAGAATGCGCTGCTTCACGCTCTTGCCGCCCAGCCGGAAGTGCCGCGCTCGGCGAGCGCGGCACTACTGGCGCTACGGAACTGCTGCTATGGACGGAAGATCGGGAAAATCGTGAGCACCAGGCTCGTATCGAAAATCACCGGTTCTTCCGGGGACACGCCGCTCAGTGTAATCTCGCCGGAGATGCACTCGGCGTCGCCGTTTACCAGCGCCCACAGATCCAGAGGTTCCTCGGAGGTCAGATCGAAGGAAGCGCCGAGGCCTGTATCCGAGGTCGCGGCCAGTTCAAAGTCTTGCGGTCCCCCGGGACCTTCGACGTGAATCGTGAAGCGCAACTCGGTGATAAAGTTGAAGTCCCCCGTATCTGCCTGGAAATGTATCCGGTCCACGATGCAGCGGTCGATACCGATGAGGTTCGTGAGGACTTGCGGCGCTCTCGCCTGAATCTGCGCGATCAGGTCATTCAATCCCTCAATCTCGCAGTTCTCTCCCCCGAGGGGGATAACGACATCTTCAAAGGGGAGGCCGGCCGGCACGGGGAGGTTGAGCGGCGTATTCTGGCCGAAGGGAAGGGTGATGGTGATGGACGGCAAACTGCAGCCACGACAGCCAGTGATGAGAAGGGTGCTGGCCGGCGCGACTGCCAGCAGGGCGACGAGCCACACGTGGTTTCGAATTGGCCTGCGCATAGGTAGTTTCTCCTCTTGGTGGCAACCCGTGGTCACTCCTTCACGATAGCACTTGGAAGAGCCGGTTGAACAATCCGTGCATGCCGGCCCGCGGCTGCGTCATGGACTCACATCCGTTTCAGCGCGGAAAGAAAGCGCCAGGCGCATTTCTCCCAATTGTAGCGCGAGGTCGCGCTGCGCGTGAGACGGATGCGCTCAATGCGCGCCTTCTTGTCTTCATCCAGCGCGCGCCGCATGCCCTGGATCATGGTGGCGGTGCTGGCGGGGTTGTAGTAGATGGGATGCTTGCCCGCCAGTTCGGGAATGGCGCCACTGTTGGGCGCAACCACGGGAATGCCCGCGTGGAGCGCCTCGAGCACGCGCACGGCGCTGCCGTCGAACAAGCCCGCATACAGAAACGCCTCGCCGTTCTGGTACAACCCGGCCAGATGGTTGTCCGGCAGGTGCTCGATGCGCACCACGCGCGGTCCCCAATCGTCCGGCTCGGGTGCACCGCTGCGCCCGACGATGACAAAGGTGTGGGGAATCTCCTTGGTCAGTTGGTCGAGCGTTTCGAGTACCCGGTCGAGGCTCGAACCGGTCAGGCTGGCGGTCATGGCGACGAGATAGGGTTGCCCCACCATGGTGCCGTGCGGTTCCTGGAACACATGCTCGACGCCCGGGTGGGCCACCATCACGCGGTCGAGCGGCGTTTCGAACAATTCGAGACAGCGCCGCCGCAAGTACTCGGACGGCGCGATGACCGTCAGCGCGGAGGCGGCGGCTTTCTTGATGACTTTTGTGTCGGGGACCTTGTGGCCTGGCGGCTCGCCGGGGACAGTCTCCCACGGCGCGAAATCGAGTGCATACAACACTTGCGGGAGGGGCGGGCCCGCGGTCGCGGTGTCGATGGCCGTCAGGAGCACGTCGGCTTTGGCCTGCCGCGCGGCGCGTTCGATGGCGCTTCCCCCGCGCAGCGAGGTGAGCATGCCGCCGCCCTCGTGCACCAGGACACGCTCCCAGCCCTCGAAGCTGTCGTGATTGCCCTCGTGCGTGAGGACGATGAATTCCGTGTCCTGTTGCACCTTGCGCGCCGTGGTCATCACCCGCCGCAGATACCGCTCTTCATGACCGGTGTCCGGACGATGTTTTGCAACAATAGTGCTAAGCGCTACCCGCATGATGCCGGTCTAAACCCCTTCAGTCATCCAAAAAGACACAGAAGTTAAAGTCTGTGTGGCAAGAGATCCTTCGCTCCGCTCAGGATGACTGCAAGTATTTGTCTTGACCACAAGTTTCTTATTTCACGTGCGGAAAAACCCGCAACTCGAAACTCATAACTCGTAACTTATTTCCCCCCGGTCGCCCACTTGATCAGGACCTGCGCCACTTCGTGGCGGCTGAACTCCTCGGGCGGTTCCTGCGCGTTCTGGAGCATCTCGCGCACTTTCGTCCCGCTCAGGTGCACGTGGTGCTCCTTGCCGTGCGGGCAGGTTTTGATGCTCGCCATGTTGCCGCACGCCTTGCAGAAGAAGGAGTGGTCGAAAAACATCGGCGTGATCAACAACGAGCCCGGCTCGATTTCATCGAAGATTTTGTGGGCGTCGTAGGTGCCATAATAATTGCCGACGCCGGCGTGGTCGCGGCCGACGATGAAATGCGTTACACCATAATTCTGGCGATAGATGGCGTGCATGATCGCCTCTTTCGGCCCGGCGTAGCGCATGTTCACCGGCATGATCGACAACATGGCGTGCTCCGGGTGGTAGTACTTCTCGAGGAGCACCTTGTAGCATTCCATGCGCACGTCGCCGGGGATATCGTCGCTCTTGGTGGTCCCCATCAGCGGGTGGATCAACAGCCCGTCGCAGGTTTCGGGCGCGCACTTGGTCAGGTATTCGTGGGCGCGGTGGATGGGGTTGCGTGTCTGGAAGGCGACGATGCGCTTCCATCCCTTGGCTTTGAAGGCGGCGCGGGTCTGTTCCGGCGTCAGGTTAAATTCCTGGTGCTCGACTTCGCGCGCCTTCAAGACATCGATCTTTCCGGCCAGATAGACGGGCCCGTGAGAGTAGGTGTACTTCACTCCCGGGTGCGCTTCGTCTGTCGTGCCATACGCCTTTTGCGCGATTTCCTGTTTGTCGAACGTGAACTTCTCCGCGAGATGAAGAATGGCCACGAAATCGCCGCGATCATCTTGGATGGCGATCTGTTGGCCTTCTTTCAAGGTATCCGCGGTTTCCTGGCTGACGGAGAGCAGAATCGGAATGGTCCAGGCGACGCCGGGCCGCAGCAGCATGGCATCGAGCACGCTCTGTGTCTCGGACTTGTTCATGAAGCCCTTGAGCGGGCTGAAAATGCCCTTGGCGATGCAGTCGATCTCGAACGCAACATAGGCGTCGACGCTGATCTTCGGCAACTGCTTCACGCGCGCCTCGGCTTCCTTCAGCGCTTCGCCGGCCAAGAAACGGTCCACCAGTTCGCCGCCATGCGGTGCAATGGGCATGAGACTCCTCCTCGAAAAGATGCGCCGCGAAAAACGGCATAGGATGGTCAGGTTATGGGGGAAATGAGGCCGAATTATAGCAATCGTGCGTGGACGCCTCAAGAGCGAGGGCAACACGGACGCACACGGACACACACGGACAAGTATGGGGTAGGCATGACCACCTGCTCACGGCTACGCTCGCCCTCCCGAAAGGAAGACGACTAATCCATGAGTGGCTTGTCTTTTGTTTCCGGCGCGAACGGCAACACGAGCAGACCAAGAAGGAACACGACGGACATAATAGAAGCGGCCCAAGCAATTGCATCGGCCGCCGACATCCCCATACCTTCTTGGAGTCTCGCGCGCAATGTCCCAAACACGGCCGGTCCGGCCATGGACACGTAGCGGGCCACGTTGTAGGAGAAACCGGTGCCGGTGGCGCGTAGGCGCGTCGGGAACAATTCCGGGAAATAGACCGCATAGCCGCCAAACAGCGCAGTCGTGCAGAATCCCATGATCGGGAAAAGCAGCAGCGCCATCGTGAAGGAGGTCGTGAGGTGGAAGGTCAGGGGAACGGCTATCGTGCAGGCAATAAATGTGAGTGCAAAGGTGTACTTGCGGCCGATGCGCAATGCCAGCCATCCCCACAGCAGGATGCCGAAGAAAGCGCCGGCATTTTGGAACATCACGGCGACGCTGGCCTTTTGGCTGGCGATGCTCTTCAGCTCCGGCAGGTTATCCGGGTTTATCGCGCCGCGCAGCAGGTCGGGCGAGAACGTGCCGATACCCCAGAAACCGACCACGCCCACCGCCGCGAGGCTGATGCCCACCAGAACGTTCCGCCGTAAGATGGGGTCAGCAAACATTTGAAGCACTGACCCCAGTTTGATATCTCCCTTGGCCGCCTGCGCCTTGGCATGCTTCCACTGTTCCGGCTCGTGGACAAAAGCGAGTATTCCGAAGATTAACAAGGCTGGCGCAAACCCGACATAAAAGACGTAGCGCCAACTATCCTCCGCCCCCACATAGCGGAAAACCGTCAGGCTAATCAGGCCTGCCATAATGTTCCCCAAAGCGGACGATGCCTGCATAACGGAAAGCGCAGTCGCCCGCGCATGATTTGGAAACGCTTCGGAGATGAGCGCCGCGCCTGCCGCAAACTCACCACCGATGCCGAAGCCACACAGAAACCTGAAGAGCGCGAAGGTCTGCCAGGAGCCCGCCAAGCCGCTGAGCCCCGTGAAGATGGCATACATGAGAACGGTGACGGCCATCGTGCGCGTCCGGCCCAGGCGATCACCAATAATTCCAAAAAACAGCCCACCCGTTGCCCAGCCGAAGATGAAAATCATCTGGACCCAACCGGAATGGTCCGCCACTGCGGCGTTCAGCGCTGCATCAGTCTCGTATGCCCCTGTGCTCTTGAGCAGATCCGTGATGGCGGGTTGCCGCGCCAACACATACAGCCACTGATCCATCGTGTCGAAGAGCCAGCCCATGCAGGCCAGCGAAAGCACCAGGTAGTGGTACCCATTCAATCCGGTACGCCACGGGATCCGTGGGGTTGCGGCAGTCTCGTTCATTTCTCCCCTTCCGCGATGGTAAACAAGGCCAAAATGACAACAGGTATTGAATGTGCCGATACTACGGGATAGGACTGCCGGGATACAAGCGGTGTTTCGGGCCAAGGCCGCCCCGTTGACGTGGCACCCCGTCGCGTTGCCGGGATCCTGTGCACAACCTTCCAGAGACGCGGCGGGGACGCCGCGTCGGCTTAGTGCGTGGTTTCATAGATTCGGTGACGTATACGGCCAAGATGCATCGTGTAGAAGGTCGCCTGCGCCCCTTCAGGGCGCGCAAGAGGGAAACGTCCACGATCCGGGGGTTCCGCTGCGCTTCACCCCCGGCTACTCGCGGCCGCCCCCTCGGGGCTAAATGGGGCGCTACCCAAATTCACGTTAGTGCCCCAGCAATCGCAAGCCACAAGCAACAACAAGAAGCTGAGTCGTCTGCGCCCCCTCAGGGCGCTTCGTGATTGGCGTGTCGTTTTCCGGGGGTTTCGCTGCGCTTCACCCCCGGCTACTCGCGGCCGCCCCCTCGGGGCTAAATGGGGCGCTACCCAAATTCACGTTAGTGCCCCAGCAATCGCAAGCCACAAGCAACAACAAGAAGCTGAGTCGTCTGCGCC
>JACPGD010000327.1 GCA_016182645.1 Candidatus Hydrogenedentota bacterium
CGCCACCAGTGTACCCGCGCATCGACCTCGTCCAGGCCGTGCTCGCCACCTGGACCGTCTCGGTCAAAGGCGGCGTCGAGGCAGGCAGTCCGATTCCGCCCCCCACCGATGCCGGCTGTATCGCCCTCGCCCAACTCCACCCTCGCCCGGGAATGACCCGTATCAAAGACACGGACGACGCTGTAAACGGCTACATCACCGACGACCGCCAATTCTTGTAACAAGTACTGGGTGGTGAGTGGTGAGGTTCTTGCTCTCTCAGTCTGCCGTCCCTGCCGTCCCTGTTGTCCCTCTTGTCCCTGTTCCGCATTCCACAATCAGGAGTTGCCCCCATGCCCACCCCCCCGCACCCCTCCGGCCGTAATGATATCCGCCTGCTCACCTATCTCGACAGCCAGCCCGTCAGCAATTTCCGGCTCAAGGAATTCGAAACCAGCGACGGCCTCGCGATGGTCCATGCCGCCACGCTGCTCGGGCTCGAGAAGGTCCGGCGCGACCTGCGCCTGCTCGCGGGCGAAGACGTCTGGGTCATCATTACCGATGCCGCGCGCACGCCGGAGGAACTCGAGCGGCTGGGCGCGCGCCTCGGCTGGTCGGACCAAGGCGGCAGCGTCTCCCGCGATTCCCGCCACCTCACGCGCTACGGCGGCATCGCCGTCGATTTCGTCGCAGTCATCGCGCGCACGCGCCGCCGCATTCCACAGCGCACGCTCGGCGATATCTGCCGCCGCCACTTCGACTTCGTCAAAGATGACTACGCCGATGGTCACGTGCACGCGGATCAGCGGTCATTGCTCCAAGCACCGGGTGGGCCCTGATCCCCAAGCCATTGCACGACTCGTTTTGTGTCTGACCTGTCCGTCAGACCTGTCCGACAGCTCCGACGGGCTTAATGCCCTTTCTCTTTTCACTCAATCATTGGAGGGTCCCCCTATGTCTCTTGATAACCTTTTCACTGACGACACACTCCTCACCGCGGCCGCCGCCGTGGTGGGCTTGGTCTGGTCACTCGTGAAGGGCAGCGAGCAATTCCAGCGCCTGCGCGATCAGCGCGCCCAGCGTGCGGTGCAAGTGCTCGAGGCGGCGGTCGAGGAAACCTACCGCACCTATGTCCAGACCATCAAGGCGGCCCGCGCCGACGGCAAGCTCACGCCCGAAGAGCGGCGCCGTGCCCGCGAACTCGCGCGTGCCCGCGCCTATGCCATCGCCCGCACCGAAGGCATTGATCTCCTGCGCGATCTCGGCGAGCGCTTCCTCGATCTCTGGATCGCGAAGCTAGTCAAGCGCCTGAAAAGCACACAACCGTAGATGCGGCGTCCCCGCCGCGTCGTCCGGGGGTTGCCACACCCCCTACGGGCCAGCGCGCTGCGAAGAGTGGGGGGTGTTACAACCCCCCGCTACTTCCACGCGGCATGTAACCGCGTGCCCTGACCGGGGTACCACCAACAGGAACACCGGCGAGGAGACCGACACCATGCAATACTTGCCGCGGCGGAAAGTGTGGCTGATTTTTCTGGCGGCCTGCCCCTTGTTGCTCTGGGGTTGTCCGGCGCCAGACCCCGCGGACCCGCACGCGCGTGGCTGGCACTTTGCCACACTCGAACACGGCGGCCTCACGCGCCATTTTCGCTACTATGTTCCCGCGCACCTGACGCCCGCGGCGCCCACCGTGCTCTTGCTACACGGTGGCAGCCAGAGCATGAACAAGCTGTTTCGGCGCGGCGCCGGCGGCACGCAGGAATGGCCCATGCTCGCGGAGGAAGAAGGTTTCTTGCTCCTGGTACCGAATGGCGTGAATGCTGAGACCGGCGACGCCGCGGGCAACCACCAGCAATGGAACGACTGCCGGCAAAACGAAGATATGTCGGAGCCGATGCCTACAAGCGACGACGTTGGTTTCATCGCGGCCATGCTCGACTGGGCCGAAGCCAACTTTGACCTCGATTCGGCGCGCGTCTACGCCACGGGCGCCTCCAATGGCGGGCTGATGAGTTACCGGCTCGGTATGGAACTGCCGGGCCGCATCGCCGCCATCGTGGTCTTCGTGGCCAACCTGCCTGCTCACAGCGAATGCGCTCCGCCTGAACATCCAGTCCCCATCATGATCGTGAATGGCACGGACGACCCGCTCATGCCGTACAATGGCGGCGAAGTCGGCCCCGGCCACCGCGGCCCCGTCCTCTCGACAGAAGCGACCCTTCAAGCCTGGCTCCAGGTCAACGGCCTCGATGCCGAGGACCTTCAAACCACCCCCCTCCCGGATACCGACCCCGCCGACGGCAGCCGCATTGTGCAACTCCGTTACGACGCGGAGGACGCGCCCGCTGAGGTTGTCCTCTACCGCGTCGAAGGCGGCGGCCACGCCCTGCCCAGCATTGCCCACCCCATTTCCGGCCTCCTTGTCCGCACCCTGCTCGGCCCGCAAAACCACGACCTCGAAGGCGCCCGCGCAGCCTGGGAGTTCCTAAGCAATCATCGCCTTGAGAATTAGTTATCTTGGGGCGCTCCAGCGTTCCAATCTCCACGGCAGTTCTGACCAACATGCGATCGCTGCTGGATTCCCGCCTGCGGGGGAATGACGAAAGTTGCGGAACGAAGCCCAAAGGTGTCGTCATTCCCCCGCAGGCTGGAATCCAGAGGTGCGAATTCTGGCACCTGAACCTAACACAAACGTACCGTGCAATTCGGCATGCATGTTGCCTGTCAGACTATGCCAAGCTATACTGTTGCCATTCAGGGGGAGTATTGACCAATGTTTGAAGCTCTCCAGTATTTCTTAATAATCCTGTTTGTTCCCCTTGCCCTGGGTTTTGCCGAGATGTACATGCGCGTTTTTGTCCCCCGTATTCCAACGCGCTACTACCGCTGGTTAGCCACGGGAATCGCGGGCTTTTACCTGCTAATTGGGATATGGAGGCTGGCACGCTTCGCGCTCAATTGTCTGCAGAATCTGTCTACCAGCACCGGCCAGGAACTATGGCATACTGGCTTCTTTTCCATTGCTTCCTTGTCGGCCTTACCGCTGGGCGCGGTGATATCTCTCTACATTCTACTGACGTGTTCAAAAAAGCTTCCCCGTTACCCTGCCGCGGCGATTGAGCCTGCGCCCAGTGTGGTTCTCGCTACATTCGGCTTCATCTCCTGCTCCTATGCCGCAATACTCCTGATTGTTGACTTATGGGAAGGCGGCCTTGTCTCAGTGCCCTGGGACATTGAGAATCCGGCGATAACAGGCTGGCAAAAGGCGCTTGGCTTCTCCCTGGGCCTCATCCTTGCCGGAGTGTTCGCCCACGATGCTGTCTCGCGATATCAAGTCAGCCTGTCCTGCCAGCGGGCGTATACTGTCCTCTCGGCGCCGCTCCGCATGTTTCTTTATTCAATGTTTGTGGGGATGATTCTAACAGTGCTGGATGCCGCTCTGGTTGATATGTACGACCTCGTACTCCTGATCTTCCTCGCCGCGCTCGCGGTGCACAACTTCCTCATGCTCCGCCGCGTCGATTGGGACAGCCCCGTCACCGTACGCGCGGCGCGCGAGCTGAGCGCGTCTCCACAGGAGCCAGCGCTCCCTGCGTGATATTGACGCGTCCTTCCTCCCCGCGCTACCGTGAAAGAGAGAGGAAAGGAGGATAATCCCATGAGCGAAGCACTGCCTCTGTCGAAGAAGCGCATCCTGATCCTCGTGGCTGACCTCTACGAAGACCTCGAATTATGGTATCCCAAGATCCGGCTGCAGGAGGAAGGGGTCCAGGTGACGGTCGCCGGATCGGAAGCAGGCGTGACCTACACGGGGAAGCACGGGTATCCCTGCGTGGCGGACGCGGACCTGGATCTGATGCTCGAGGCGGATTTCGACGGTATTGTCCTGCCGGGCGGCTTTATGCCGGACAAGCTCCGGCGCATCCCCAAGGTGAAAGAACTTGTCCGCGAATTTGCCAAAGCCGGGAAACTCGTCGCCGCCATCTGCCACGGCGGCTGGATGGCCATTTCCGCGGGCGTCTACAAGGGCGTCAAGGTCACCGGCTCGCTGGGCATCAAAGACGACCTCGAAAATGCAGGCGCCGTCTGGCTCGATGCGCCCGTCGTGGTGGACCACCACTTCGTCTCGAGCCGCAGCCCGGACGACCTGCCCCAGTTCTGCAAGGGCATCCTCGAGGTGCTCCACCGCGTCTCGCAGTAGTGCGGTGCTCGCCGAGCGCGGCATTTCTATGACCTGCGTCAGGCCCAAACTGAACACTGCGGCATTACGGAAATGAAAGCACTTCCCAAATCAGTGCCCGCAATCGCACGAACAAGCTGAGCAAGAAAGCCTGGATGCCAAAGACGGCGAGTATATCGCC
>JACPGD010000316.1 GCA_016182645.1 Candidatus Hydrogenedentota bacterium
CGGCACACCCTGTCGCCACAGCCTGCACCAGAGCACCGAGGCATCCGCCAGCGCCACGTGTTGTGTCGCGGCAAACGCGCGCAGGCCTTTCACATAGGGCCGCGGGTCTTCGTCGAACTTCAACGTTTCCACCTTCATCCAATCCGGCCGTACCAGGTGCGGCGTGATCAGTATCACCTCCGAACCATTCTCGCGCAGCCGCTCCAGGATCTGCCCGTAATGCGCCACCACACCCGCCTCATCCAGATACGCATCGTTCACAAACTCAATCGTCACCAAATCCGGCTTTGGTTCGAGCACGTCCCGCGCGAAATCGTATTTGCCGCCTGCCGGCGCTTCGAGATACTGTCTGCTCCCCGCGCCCGGCCACGCCGCGGTCCGTGTCATTATTTTCGTCCCGGGAAAGCAAGCACTCAGTCGCTCCACAAACTGGTTCTGGTACCACGCTGCCGTATCGCTGCCCACACCACCGCCCGCAGTCACACTGTCGCCCCAGGCCACAATGGTCACCGTTTCGCCTGCCCGCAACTTCGCCAAGGTGTTGGGCAGCAATTGTTCCGCCGCTGGCGTGGGCATCACCGGGGGCAGTGCATAATCCACGGGAAACAGATTTTCCTCGCTCAGCGCGTCCACGTGTCCGGCCTGCCACACGGTCCCCAACAGGATCGCGTCCGCGGGTGGCGTTGGCGGAGGAAACGCACCCACGCCGGGAGTCCCTTCGATCAGCCTCGCCTTGCCGCTGTCCAGTACCACCAAGTCGAGCCGCTGCGGCGTGTAGTCATAATCCACCGTCACCGCCTGTTCAGGCCCAATCGCGCCGCCCTCAAGTCTGCCCAGCGTCCCCCAGAACGAGTCCAGCGCATAATCCTTGTCCATCGTGAATTCCCGCGCATCGCCCCCGGCCGCGCGCACACGCACGCTCGCCGGCGCCAATAGTCCCGTCGCCGTGCATTCTTCCGTAATCAGCGCCTGCAACCGCGTGCCCTTGCGCCAGCCGCCGGCCTTTGGCTCGAACACGGGCAGGCGCTCATGTGTTTCGCCCCGCACTTCCACCAGCGCCGCCGGTTTCACCGCTAGCGCCTGCGCCGCCTCCAGCCTGTGTTCGGACCCCTCGACTTTGACCGCGCCCGGCCCCACCTCAATACTCCACGGCCCCGCCACCCGCACCGGCATCGCCCCCTCCGGAAACGCCGCCAATCCACAAACAAGAACAGCCTGCACAAAGGATAACACGGCCATTGGAATGCTCCTCCCTGTTGCGTGACCCCAGCCCGCAACCATAAACGAAAGCCGCGGACCCATTCCAAAACTCAGATAACCACGGAGGACACGGAGCGCGTGGAAGAGGAGAGTTGCAAGCGCACGAGAGGTAGAGGCTCTACTTTATGAGTTCCTCATACGCATCATGGGCGCCGATCCAAGACCATGTAACCGTATCGCCTTTGAGCAACCCCACGGCCCGATACGCCATTCCAATCCCAACCGAATAAAGCGGCTGGCTTTCCTTTATACGTTTGAAGAACAGACTCGGATGCGCCGGGTTGTCACACCAGAGCATGAAAGCGTGCCGGGCGCGCTGGCGGATTTCCACAGGCAGCGCCCAATAATGCTTCCAGAAAGACGGGGTGGTTTTCGAATTCATCGTCGTTCAATGAATTCGCCACGTTCATCGAACATCGGCAGCGCCTTGCCTTCCTCAATCTCGGCTTCAACCGAGACCACCAGCGCCTTCAATTTGTCTTCCGCGGTCGACGCGAATTGCTCGTCCCACTGCGCTTCGTCGTCGGCGATTTGCTCATACGTCTCTTCAGCCGGCAGTGGATGTGACTCGAGGAAGAGTGCGAACTCATAGAGCTGCACTCTGCGCGCCAGCGGCATTGCTTCAGCGATTTCCGCAATGGCATTTGCCAATTCCTTAGGTCCTCGTAGCTTCATAGCCATTCCTTAACCCGCCCAAGGCCGCGTCTAAGCCATGGTCAATTCTTAAACAGTTACCATCTTAGCACTAGAGCAGCCACTCCCCCTCGCCGGCTGGGTCTAGCGGGCAGACGAAGAGTAGTGAGTCCGGTGGTGTTGTCCTTCGCCACCTACGTTTCTGCATAATGTCCCCCTGAGCTCTTTCCAGGGGAATAATCATGTTCACTTCCTTCATTGTCGCCTGTACTTTCTGCGCTTCGGCGTTGCCCGTCGGTTCCGCCCCTGCGCCCGTAGACGTTCCACATTTTCCGGATAAGGTCCACGCCTTTGTCTGGCGCAACTGGCAACTCGTGCCGGCGGAGCGCATGGCCGGAGTCCTCGGGACTGGTCCCGCCGAGGTCCTGCAACTCGGTGAGGTGATGGGTCTCGCGCCGCCGCCGGCCATCACGGCGGATCAGCAACGACGCTCCTACATCACGGTCATCCGCCGGAACTGGCACCTGCTGCCCTATGAGCAGTTGCTGCAATTGCTCGGCTGGACGGCGGCGGAAATGGAATTCACGTTGCAGGAGGACGATTTCCTGTACGTAAAGCTGGGCCTGTTGAAACCGAAGTGTCCGCCGCTCAAGTTTGCTCCACCCGATGAGGCTGCGTGCGCCCGCGAGGCGGAAATCAAGAACATCGTGCGGCAGACCTTGGGTGACCAGGTGGGCCAACTGCAAGAACCACTATTCGATTTCGTGCGGCAGTTGTCCACGCCGCCGGACAAGATCGAAGCTGCGGCCTCCGAGCAGCAGAACCTCTTCGACCCCCGCTACTGCTCATCTTACTTTGCACTGTACGGCGATCCGCTGCTGGACCGGGACGCCACGCCTTATCCCGACGGGTACCTGGCGCGGCTCGCGCAGGCGGGCGCGAACGGCGTCTGGTTGCAGGCGGTGCTCTTCAAATTGCACCCCTTTCCCTGGGATGCAACGCTGAGCATAGGGCACGACAAACGCCTGGACAACCTGCGCGATCTGGTCGCCCGCGCCCGCCAATATGGCATCGGCGTCTACCTCTATTTGAATGAACCGCGCTCGATGCCGTTGGAATTTGTCGAAGCCCATCCCAAACTGCGCGGCGTCACGGAAGGCGAGCGCGCCGCCCTCTGCACGAGCGCGCCGGAGGTCCAGCATTACATTCGGGACGCCGTCACGGCGATCTGTCAGGCAGTGCCCGATCTGGCCGGTTTCTTTACCATCACCGGTTCGGAGAACCTCACCAACTGCTGGTCCCACGGTCAGGGCGGCAATTGCCCGCACTGTGGGCCGCGCGGCGCGGCCACCGTGGTGGCGGAGGTCAACGCCATCATCCAGCAAGGGATCGACGCCTCGGGCGCGGCCACGCGGCTCATCGCGTGGGATTGGGGCTGGGGTGACGACTGGGCGCCCGAGGCCATCCGCGCCCTGCCCCCGAAAGTCTCCCTGATGAGCGTGAGTGAGTGGAGTCTGCCGATCACGCGCGGTGGCGTGGAAAGTACCATCGGCGAGTATTCAATCTCCGCCATCGGTCCCGGTCCACGCGCGCGGAAGCATTGGCAGGTGGCACGGGAACATGGGCTGAAGACGCTGGCCAAGATCCAGGCCGGCAACACGTGGGAATTGTCGGCCGTGCCGTACATTCCGGCGGTGGCCCGCGTCGCCCAGCACGCCTTAAACCTGCGCGGGGAACAGCTCGACGGCATCATGCTCGGCTGGACACTCGGCGGCTACCCGTCGCCCAATCTGGAGGTGGTCAAACTCGCTGGCTTGCAAGAAGCCGCCGGCAGCGTCGAGGAGATCCTGCAGCAGGCCGCTGCCCAACTCTTCGACGACCCCGCTCACCAGAAAGCCGCCGTGCAGGCATGGCAGCGCATGAGCGAGGCGTTCGGCGAGTTCCCCTACAATGGCGGGACCGTCTACAGCGCACCGCTTCAGGCCGGGCCATCGAACCTACTCTGGGGAGAACCGACCGGTTACCACGCCAGCATGGTGGGTATCCCCTACGATGACGTGGATGCGTGGCGCTCGATCTATCCGGCGGAGGTGTTCGCGGCGCAACTCGAAAAGGTCGCGGCGGGGTTCCGCGAGGGAGCGGAGATCCTGGAGGATCTGTCGGACCAGTCAGACAGGTCAGACCTCCCCGACCCATCCAGCGCCACCGCCATAGAGAGCGAAATCCGCATCGCGCGGACCGCGGCGGCCCACTTCCAAAGCGTTGCGAACCAAGTGCGTTTCACACTCGCGCGCAACGCGCTTGCCCAGGCCGCTGGCGCGGAGAGAGGCAAGCTCCTTCAGGAGATTTCCACCTTACTCGATGCTGAAGTACGGCTCGCCAAGGAGCTCTACGAGATTCAGATTCAGGATTCGCGGATGGGATTTGAGGCCTCGAACCAATACTTTTATGTTCCCCTCGATCTCGCGGAAAAGATTATCAATTGCGAGTACCTGAAGACGCACTGGCGGCCCGAGCAGGCAACAGAATAGAAAAACGGGGGGAGCGGAGACTGGTCAACCCGTCCCGCTCCCCGACCGGCTATACGGCCCAGGCCGCGCGGGCCGAATACTGTTCCGCAAGCAAGTTCCACCGCGCGGCCAAGACTTCTTCCTCTCGCCGCATTTCGTGCAAGGCGCCGGCCACTGGCTTTAGACCCAGCGCCTGGGCCAAGTCTGCGGCGTTCCGCAATATCTCCAGGGTGTTTACCTGTGCGCGCTGGCAAATCTCAACCAGCCCGGCATCAATCAGTTCCAGATCCATTTCCTCCTCGATCAAGACTTCGGCCGCCTTTAGCGCGTCGCGCGCGGCGACACACCGCGCCCTACTGGCCACTTCCGACTCCGCGGCCAGGAGTGCTTCGATGCGCTCCAGGTTTTGTTTTGCACACAGCGCCTGACAGCCGAGGAGGTCGCTGACGCGATCGGAACACGCTGCCTGTGCCATGCGCGGCAGCCCGTGCGACAATTGCTGCTGCCCGTGGCGCAGTTCGGCGAGGCGATCTAGATACACTCTTCGCAAGGATTCAACTGTCATGATCCTCTTCCTTCTCTCTTCTCATCATTCTTGTCCCGCGTTACGCTGAACCCGCAATGGGTTTCAGGAAGACACAGCGCCTAACAGCACCGTCCTACTACCAAAGGTAACACGCGGGAGATGAGACCAACATCCGGCAAAGACGGAAGGCTACCTAGGGAAAACACTGGACAAGCTGTAAGACGGGCGCCTACAAAGATTTATGCCGGTGTCGGCATCGCCTACTCGCAACCACCGCTCGATTATGTCCCGCTGTACCGCGGCACAATGCCCGTTTGCAGTTCATAGAATTCGCGCAGCGCTTCAAAATCTTGCGCGATGTCACCAGTAGGGTAAAGGAACGATCCCAACCCTAAGCGGCGGTCGCGGTAATTGATGAACGCCAGGAGAATCGGCACGCCCGAGCCGTGCGCTATCCAGTAGAAACCCGTGCGCCAGTGTTCCACCTTGCGGCGCGTCCCTTCCGGCGCAATCAGTAGGTAAAGCGAATCGTGCTCCGCAAACATCTGCACCGCCTGCTGCACAATATTCGTGCTCTCACTGCGGTTGACGGGAATGCCGCCGAGCACGCGCCAGAACGTTCGAAACGGCCAGCGATCCAGCGAGTCCTTCATCATGAAAGTCATGGGAAGACCTAATCCAAGCCGGGCGAGAAACATATAAAACACGTCCCAGGCGCTGTCGTGCGGCGCGCCGATGACGACGCACTTCTTGACCGTTTCCGGGCACGCCCCCACCAGTTCATAGCGGAGCAACCGCAAGGCCGTCCGGCCGAACCACTCCGAGAAGCGCCCATAGCGCTGTCCACGCGCCCGATGCAGCAATCGCGAATTCTCCTGTTCTATTTCTTCTTCAACTCGGCCGCGGGGTTGCCCACCACGGTCGTGAATGGCGCCACGCTCTTGGTCACTACGGCCCCCATGCCCACGACCGCGCCTTTGCCAATGACTACGGGCTTGTCCGGCGTGCCCTGCTTAATCACGGCAGCGGTTCCCACGTAGGCGTAGTCCTCGATCACGATGTTGCCGTTGCAGTGGACACGCGGGGCGAACGTCACGAAATCGCCGACGGTGCAGTCGTGCGCTACATACGAATAGATGTTGGCGTGGAAGAACCGGCCAATCCTGACATTCGAGGTGATCGACGTGAACGCGCACAGAATCGCCCCGACGCCCACGGTGTTTCCCTCGTAGCAAATCGAATTGCGGGCCGCAACCGTAAACGGCTGAATCCCCGCGACAAGCATCTTGCCCGCAATGCGCTCCCGCGCCTTGCCGTCCGCAATCGCAATGTTGAAATACTTGCTCCCGGCGGCCTGCGCCAGAAAGGCCGCGTCGCTGATCACGCGATGTCCATTGGCCGTTGTCTCCTGTTCGAGGTCCTCCACCACGAACACCAACTCACGCTCCTCCGCATCCTGGCCGGCCTCCAGCATTTCTTGTGCAACGGGATACACCTCCCGCCCGAATCCGCCCGCGCCAATTATTCCGTACAGCTTCATGTCTCACTCCTTCCAGCCATGTCTACCCCCAGCGAATCGCGGCCGCGCAGTCGCGTCCACAAGATTCTAAGTCCGCGCGAGATCCCGGCTCAATAAATCAATGCCAGATTCTTGCCGCACTGTCTTTTTTGCTAGAATGGCGCAACGGAAGGATCTGACCATCGAGGGCCGCGCATGGGAACGGAAGAACAGTTTCGTGCCGCCGACGGTGAAAGTCTGTTTGCCCGGCGCTGGCTGGCCGAACATTCCAAAGGTGCGCTGGTGCTGATTCACGGCTACGGCGAACATTGCGGGCGCTACGACCACGTGGCGGCGGCACTGAACGCTATTTCTCTCCACGTGTACAGCTACGATCAGCGCGGGCATGGCCGGTCGCCCGGCAAGCGCGGGCATATCGCCAGTTTCGCGCAATTGGTGGATGATCTGGGCGGTTTCTTGCGCCACCTCGAGCCGGAGGTGGCCGGTTTGCCGCTGTTCCTTCTGGGGCACAGCATGGGCGGCCTGGTGCTGGCCAGCTTCATGGAGCAGCAGCCGGCCGCCGTGAGAGGGCTCGTCTTCACCGGGACTCTCTTGTGTCTGAACAACGATGTTTCGCCTTGGCTCGTGCGGCTGTCCAAAGTATTGAGCACACTCACGCCCGGGCTGCCCGTGGCGACCGTCGATCCGCAGGCACTGTCCAGAGATGCCACGGTCGTACACACGTATCAGGCGGACCCGTTCGTTTATCATGGAAAAATCAACGCCCGCACAGGCGCGCAATTGAACGAGGCCATGCAAGACACCCAGAAGCACTTGAAGGCGATCATGGCGCCCCTCTACATTCTGCACGGCGCGGCGGACCGGCTGGCCCCTGCGGCTGGAAGCGAACTGCTCTATAAGGAGGCTGGCGCGAAGGACAAGACGCTGCGCCTCTACGAAGGCGGCTACCATGAGCAGTTCAATGACATGGAAAAGGAACGAGTCTTTGCGGAACTTTGCACATGGCTTCAAGCGCATCTGGCAGTATAAGATCTGTATCGAGCCGTCAGACTTGGTTCGACGGACTTATCCACTCTAAACAATTGACAGAAGCCGCATCAGCGGCTAAACTGGTAGCGAATTTAGTAAAATTAGCAGTCGCCCTGGGTTTGCCCCCGAAGCAAACCAGGGTGGGAGAATGTGTGTGCCGACCCAGCCGAGTCATTCCACGTTTCACGTCAGTATCCTGGTCCTTCTGGATACCTTTTGCATCCTGCTCGCCACGGCAACAGGCTCCTTTGCGGCCCTGGTGCCCCATTTTACCGCTGACGCCTGGGCGCACTTTGTGGGCCACCTGGGCTATTTTGCCGTCTTCATGGTGGCGTGGCCCTACACTGCAAGCACCAACCGGCTGTATATCTCTCGGCGGCGTGATGACCTGCTGACCCTCGTTTTTGACATCGCCAAAGCGGTCCTGTTGGCGCTGATATTCGTGGGCTTTGTGATGGCGTTCTACACGCACTTTGGCGCGGAGCCCCGCTACATTTCCTTCTTCGGCCTGTCCGCGCTGGCCTTTCTCGTGGCGGGCCGCATCGCGCTTCAATTGGTGTTGTGGTCGGCGCGGCGGCACGGCTATAACGAGCGCCAGGTCCTGATCATTGGGGCGAACCACCGCACCAAACAACTGGTGTCCACGATTCTCTCTCACCCCCACTACGGCTACCGGCTCGTCGGTATCCTCGAAGATGAACCTTCCCGGTGCCGCATTATCGAAGAATTCAACCTGCCCTATCTGGGCAAGTTCGACGCGCTTGAAGAGGTCCTGGTAAAGCACATCGTCGACGAAGTCTACATCTGCCTGCCTGTCCGCTCGCGCTATGAGACCATTCAAACCATGGCCAACCTCTGCGAAGGGGTCGGTGTCAGCGTACGCATGATTGCGGACCTGTTCCCCCTGCGCCTGGCAACCAGCCGCTTCCACAAACTGGAAGACATCCCCATTCTCGCTCTATCCACCGTGCCGGAGAACCAGCCCCAGATCCTGCTCCAGCGGACGACGGACATTATCGTGTCAGGGTTGATGCTCTTGATGCTGTCGCCGCTGTTTATTGTCACGGCCATCGCCATCAAGCTGGATTCGCGAGGCCCGATCTTCTTCAAACAGGAACGTGTGGGCCAGAACCAGCGCCGTTTCAAAATGGTCAAGTTCCGCTCGATGGTCGCCAACGCGGAACAGTTGCGGCGCGAGGTGGAAAAGTACAACCAGGCCGACGGCCCGCTGTTTAAGTCCGCCCATGATCCGCGGATGACGCGCGTCGGCCGCTTCATCCGCAAATACAGCATCGATGAATTGCCCCAGCTCTTCAATGTGCTCGTCGGCCATATGAGCCTCGTCGGGCCGCGCCCGCCCCTGGCCAAGGAAGTCGCCCAATACAGTTGGAACCAGCGGCGCCGCCTCAGCGTCAAACCCGGCATGACCGGGCTCTCCCAAGTCAGCGGCCGCAGCGAACTCAGCTTCAAAGACACCGTCGACCTCGACCTCTACTACATCGACCAGTGGTCCTTGGGCCTGGTGTTCCGCATCCTTTTCCTCACCGTCCCCGCGGTCATCAAAGGGCGGGGCGCACTGTGACGAAATCACCCGCGGAGCGCGGACGTGAACGTCCACGCCAAGAACTTTCCCTTTCACTGCCTCGTTCCTCGCGCTCCCTCTCCTCGTCCGTGTTTGTCCGCGTTGGTCCCTGTGCGTCCAGTTCTCCTGCCGGCCGCCGTCCGCGCTCCATGGGAAGCGCCTGATGGCCTCGCCGCACGAGCCGCCCGCCGCCCCGCCGCCCGCCGGCAGTTTCCGCACCTGGACCACAGGCTACCTCCCCTGGATCAGCGCCATCCTCTCCGTGCTCAGCGCGCGCGTCTTTGCCTCTGGCGCCGCCTTCCTCTCCAATGTCCTCGTGGCAAGGTACCTCGGACCCGAAGACTTCAACAGCTTCTACCTGCTCTTCGCGATCATGACCATCGTCGCCGGCCTGACCGGCCCCGCCATCGACACCAGCCTCGTCCGCTTCGCCGTCAAGCAGATCACCCCCGAACGAGACGGCTCCGCCCCGTACTTCAAATTCGTCCTGTACCTGAAGACAGCCATCCTGTTCATCACGCTGGCGTTGGGCCTCGCCCTCGCCGGACCGCTGCTGCACTGGCTGTTCGCCGCCGGCGCCCCTGTCCCCGAATACGCCATCGCGCTGGCCTTCCTCGGCGGCGCCGTCGTCTCGCTCTGGGGTTTCTCTCAATCGTTCTTTCAGGCCCACCAGCGCTTCGGCCACTTCGCCGGCTACGAATTTTGCAGTGCCCTCCTGCGCCTCGGCCTGGTCATCGGCCTCATCGGCGGCGGCCTGCGCCACGTGCTGATCTACCTCGTGGTCTACGTCCTGGCCCCCTTCGTCATGGGCATCATGTCCTGGACCCAGCTCCCGCGCAGCCTCTTCACCAGCCCCACCACCCTGGCCATCGGCCGCGACTTCCTCCGCTTCGCCAAGTGGGTGCTGCTCGCCACCATCTTCACCACCCTCACCCAGCGCCTCGATCTCCTCCTCCTCAACCTCAAGGCCTACCACATCCCCAAAGAAAGCATCGGCCACTACAGCGCCGCCCTCAGCCTCGTCCTCGCCGGCGAACTCGTCCTGCTCACCTTCTACAATGTCCTCCTGCCCAAAGCCAGCAGCCTCCATAGCGCCGGAGAACTGCGCCGCTTCATCGGCGACTTCCGCATCCCCTCCATGCTCTTCTGCCTCGCCACCAGCCTCATGATCCCCCTGTCCGGCCCCTTCCGGCGCATCGCCTTCGGCGAGGCCTACATCGGCACCGAAGCCTACTTCACCATCCTCCTCCTCGGCGTCATCGTCGCCATCGGCACCGCGCCCACCGTCACCGCCCTCTACTCCCTCGGCCATTCCCGCACCATGGCCGCCTTCGAAGTCGCCCGCCTCCTCCTCACCCTCGCCCTCGGCCTCTGGGCCGTCCCCCGCTACGGCATCTTCGGCATGGCCTGGGTCATGACCGCCGTCCGTGCCGTCATCAGCGCCACCATGTACCTCGTCGCCCACCAGACCGTCAAACGCCAGATGATTCGCGAATACACTACCTCGTAGCGCCGATTTGCAATCAGCGCTACAGCCGTACCATACGTATTCCCTCGCGTTCCCAGTGTTCCGTCGCGGTCATTCTCTGTCCCCTTCCCATTTCCCGCTACCCCTTTCATCCCTCATCCTTTCCCCCGTCCCTGTTGTCCCTGGTGTCTCTGTCGTCGCTGATCAGTCCAGCCGCCGCGACATGAATAGAGCAAACTCCCCTGCCGCAGATGTTCCCTCATAGAACGTAGCATCAAAACCACACAGATCAAATCCCAGGCGCCGATACGCCAGCACGGCCGGATAGTTCACATTTGTTGTCTCGACCCACAGGATCCCAGCGCCGTAACTTCGACCTAGTTCCATCGCGCATTCCATCAATCGACGCCCAATACCTTGCCGCCTGTATGGGGCATCCACGTAGAAATGGTTGATTATCAGCCTACTGTTCCACGCTTCAAATCTCACGTCAATAACGCCCCGCACGGCACCATCCACAAGAGCCACGTAGGCATCGTTCAATGTCTCCTGATCCAGCAAGAGCTGAAACTGCCGCTTATGAGGCGTCCCGGATCGCGTTAACGCCACTTCGAGCCGGTCGCCATCCGTACTTGCAGTGAACATAGAGTCAGACTCAAAGAAGGCATCAAGCCTTTCCAAGTCCTGGGCATGGTGGTCATGCCGAAATGGCGCAATCACAAGGCTTTTCATGAGAAGATTCCCTATCGTCCAACGATGTACCCGGGCGGGAAGCTGCACTTGCCCTGTTGTCCCGCTGGACATGCAGTGTGTCTTGAAACACCGTGTGCAGCCCCTCCGATGATCGGGGCTGTTTCGATGGGTCAATGCCTGGATCAGATCTACCGATATTCAGGAGACGAACTCGAATTGCCAGTCGGAACTCCAACTGCCAGGCTACCGACGAGCAGGACGAGGAACCTCAAGCCGGGCAGGAAAGCCGGCGTACACCCACAGGGGTTCTCTATCTGGAAGTAGAGTGCATCCGCCGCCGCGCCGGCATCTTTCCAGCCATGCGACCATGCTTTGATTGACAAGGTGCGCAGTGGATTTCGGGGAGTTGGCGCTTTCTGCAAGGTTAGCGCACCAAAGGCAGAGAGTTTCGTTGAGAACTGCTGGTGGCACCGATAGAGGCTCATTTGTAATCGAACCGATTGCACGCAATCCTAGCCAAAGCTGAAACTGCCAGTCTTCCACTTTTGTCGCACCTGGTTTGTGCGAGAGAACGTCCACAGGCAGAACTTCAATTACGGTTCGAGAGAGACCTCTGAAACAACGCCCCATGACAGACCACCCGCACAAGGTCGCACAACCCAGGAGTTGCACCATCTCGCTCTGCACGTCTGAATTGGCCAGAGCAAATTTCGAGAACTCGTTTTCAAGGCGGACGCTGAGGCTGGGATCGTGGAAAAGGCGAATAACTTCTGGTGGTTGATGCAAGCCAAGCAACCGTAGACCTGCCGCCAGAACGCCGCACGAAGATTTCTTAAATTGCCATCCGAGCCAGTTTGGGGTGCAGAGCGCATTGAGAAAAGCGTGAACGAGCGGGCCAGTATCTGAAGGGGTGTTTTTCAGCAACCACGCAGCATTGGCGAGGCCTGCTGTTTGAGGTGGGAAGTCCCGCGAATTTGCCCGCCGAAGCAGTTTTGTGATGAGGGCAGACTTGAGGTCATCACGGCCGATTTCGCCGCACCGGCCAGCCACCCATGTCGCACCGTTCATTGATTGGGTAGGGGCGATCCCGTCCCAGTGTGTCGGTTGGAAGTCGGCTACCGCGATCTTCACGGCGATTTCGGGTGCATAGTGGAGAAAGCCTACAAGCTCATTGAGCGCAGCCTGATTTGCAGATATCGAGAGTTTCGATGGCTGTGAAGTCAAGATTCGCCCGATCAAGTCCATGTCCCGTCCGTGCCGCTTCGCCGTGTCGAGAAACGAGCCCACGAAATGTAACGGCGTCTCCCAGGCGCGCGCGGCGAGCTTTTCGGGTTCCTTTTCCAGAGCA
>JACPGD010000317.1 GCA_016182645.1 Candidatus Hydrogenedentota bacterium
ACACATCGTCAACGTAGAAACCCAGCCGTGGCAGCAAAGCGGTGAGATGGCTCCAGCGGTTGGGACTCGGATCGGTGCGCAGGGTGGTGTACCCGCAACTGGCCACCACGAGGGCGATGCGCGGCTCCGCCACGGCGGCCATGATCGAGCCGTAAGCGCCATGTGAGTGCCCGATGACACCAATGCGCTTTGGGTCGATGTAGCCCAGCGTCTCCAGGTAGTCCACGATGCGGGCCATGTCCCAGTTCATCTTGCCAAAATACGACCACTGCGGGTGCTTGCGATAGAGATCCAGGGCGTTGTCGTAAGGCTGACCACTGGGCTGAATCCGCTCGCCAAAACCAATCGCGTCTGGCGCAAGGCAAATCATGCCGCGTTCCGCCAATTCCCTGGCGAAGGCCATGTTCTCATCGCCGGTCATGCCGCACGCTTCCTGCTTGCCCGGTGCCTGCGTCTGGTGCAAGACAATCATGACGGGCGCGCGCGATTCCGGACGTTCTTTCGGAAGAAGCAGGTAGGCCGGTATTGTGTCATCTGCTTCGCTCGCAATGCGCAAGTGAATACGCTCGTAATTGCCTGCATCTTCGCGTCCCAGTTCCGTGGCAGACGGCGGTGGCGGCGTCATGGGCTGCGGTTGGCCTACAAATTCATTGAGAACTGTATGGATGCGAGCCCGCTTCATTTCCCAGGCATGGACCGTGTCGATCTTCTCCGTGGCGCCGGGTGCAGGATCAAGCAATGGCAGCAACGTGCGCTGCCCCACCTGCGGGCTGGTGGCCTGTGGGCGCTCGACGTGCGTGATCTCGCGCCATTGCTCCCAGGTGAACCCGGGCCACGCGCCTGCCTCCAAGGCCGGCAGTAGCAAGTTTAATAGCACGAAGAGCCTTGAGCATCTATTGCATGAATTCATTGTCGTCACCTCCAGGGAACTGAGAGTATCGGTCGGCCACAACATGGTTCAAAAAACCGCCGGCAATCCTTGCGCACACTCCCCGCGGTCTCCTCCGCCCCAGCCTGTCCACTCTTCCCATCTTTCTCACCCTTCCCATTCCCCGAGCGGTTCCAATCGCCAGGGCGTTGCTTTTGTCGGAGGCAGCGCAGTATAAGAACCCGATTGGCCGCGATCCGAACATCAAGGGAAAACTCCATGAGCCTCACACGCAGAAACTTCCTCCAGGCGTCGGCGGTGTCCGCCACCGTGCTCACTTCCGGTTCCGCCCAGGCCGCTGCAGACGCGGTACCGGCTGCGCGTCAAGCCACCGGCATGAAACTCGGCATGGTCACGTACAACATGGGCAAGGACATGAACCGTGAGCAGCTTATCGCCCTCTGCAAGGCCGCGGGCTTACACGGCGTGGAGTTCCGCACCACCCACGCGCACGGCGTTGAACCGTCACTGAGCAAGGAAGAACGCGCGGCGGTGCGGCGCCAAATGGAAGAGGGCGGCATCGAGATTGCCGGACTGGGCACTACGTGCGAATTCCAAGCGAAAGATCCGGTGGTGTTGCAACAACAAATTGAAACGGCCAAGTCGTTCGCGCAGTTGGCGGCGGACCTCGGATGCCCCGGCATCAAAGTGCGGCCGAACGGCTTGTTTGAGGACGAGCCGGTAGATCAAACCTGCGAACGGATCGGGGCGGGCTGGCGCGCAGTGGCGCAGTTCGCCGGAGACCTGGGCGTGCAGGTGCGGATGGAAGTGCACGGTGGGCGCGGTTCCGCGGACCCCGTCAACATGCGCAAGATGCTCGACACCGCAAACCATCCGAATGCCAGAATCTGCTGGAATTCCAATACCGGTGAGCAGGATGAACACGGCAGCATCAAGAGCAACTTCGATCTGCTGAAAGACGCCATCGCGTTGGTGCACATTAACGAGATCGGCGTCTATCAATACCCGTGGCAGGAACTGTTCACGCTGTTGCAAGAGATCAATTACCAAGGCTTCTGCCTGGCGGAAATCGCCTACAATCCGGAGCCGGAACGCTTCATGAAGTTCTACCGTACGTTGTTCGATCTCTACACCGGGCGCTACCGGTATCCGCAGTGATGCACTGGGCAGTATGGACAACGTGGACGTAGTGGACGGGCACACGCTGCTCGATGCGCCCGTGAACACGGAATTGCCCGGCGTCGGGCCGAAGCGGGCGGAAGCGCTGGCGCGGCTGGGGATTCACACCGTTCGCGATCTCTTGCTGCACTTCCCGCGCGACTACCAGGACAGGCGCGCACTTACACCGATTGCGGAAGCGCGCGAAGGTGAAGTGGTTACGATTCAGGGGGAGGTCGTGTCGGCGCGCAACGTGCGCTTACGCGGGCGAATGTCGCTCGCCGTGCTGCGTCTGAAGGACGCAAGCGGCGAGATGTCTGCTACTTTCTTCGGCCGCGGGTTCCTCGCCAACACCACCTTTGTGCGCGGCGCGCGCGCCTTCTTTTCCGGACCGGTCGGGAACTACAAGGGGCCTTGCCTGAAGAACCCGGAATACGAACTCATTCCAGAAGACGAGGACAACCTGCTCCACACGGGGCGCATCGTGCCCGTATATCCGCTGGTGGAAGAGTTGTCGCAGCGGCTGTTGCGACGCCTGGTGTCCTCGGCACTCGAGGTGACTTCCGGACTCCGGGAAACACTCCCCGAAGTGCTCCTGAAGTTGCACCTGTTTCCCGCCCTGGCCGAGGCCGTGCGCCAGGTGCATTTTCCCGCGTCGCTCGAACAGGCGGGGCGCGCGCGTGGCCGCCTCGCCTATGAGGAACTGTTAGTGATGCAGGTGCGCATCTTGCGCGAACGGCAACGGCGCCTGGCAGAAGAACACGGCATCCGCCATGCCATCAACGGCCCCCTGCTCAAGAGTATCGGCCGCGCGCTGCCGTTTCAGTTGACGCAGGCGCAGGAGCGGGTCATCTCCGATATCTTCAAGGACATGGCGTCGCCCCGCCCAATGCTGCGTTTGCTGCAGGGCGACGTCGGCAGCGGCAAGACCGTCGTTGCGTTGCACGCGATCGCGGCCGCGCTCGACGGCGGACACCAGGCGGCTTTCATGGCACCGACGGAAGTGCTGGCGGAACAGCACTACGTGCATTTGCGCGAGCAACTCGCGCCGCTAGGCATCGAGTTGGCCCTGCTGACCGGCGCGTCCGAGGGCGCGCGGGACGTGCGGCGGCGCCTGGCCAGCGGCAATCTGCATGTGGTGCTGGGAACGCATGCACTATTCCAGGAGAAGACAAAGTTCGAGCGGCTCGGCCTGGTCATCGTGGATGAACAACACCGTTTTGGGGTGATGCAGCGTGAGAAATTGCGGCAGAAAGGAGAAGAACCGGACATTCTCCACATGACCGCGACGCCGATTCCGCGCACGCTCGCGCTGACGCTCTATGGCAGCATGGACATCAGTGTGCTGGACGAAATGCCTCCGGGCCGACTGCCAATCAAGACGGCGCGCGTCCCGGCGGGCAAGGAAGCTGGCCTCTACCAGTACATCCGCGAACAGGCCGCGGCAGGCTATCAGACTTACATTATCTGTCCGCTCATCGAAGCATCCGACACGCGCGCATTCACTTCGGTAATCGAGCATTTCGACGCCGTTGCGGCAGAACCGCTGGCCAGTGTTTCCTCCGCGGTGTTACACGGACGTTTGACCAGTGCGGAGAAAGAATTCGTAATGCGGCGCTTCAAGGCGGGCGAGGTGAAGGTGCTTTTCAGCACCACGGTCATCGAAGTGGGCATCGACGTGCCCGCGGCGACCACGATGGTCATCGAAGACGCCTGGCAGTTCGGACTGACGCAATTACACCAATTGCGCGGGCGCATTGGGCGCGGGCCGGTCCAGTCGCATTGCTTCCTCATGGGTAAGCCACGCACCCAGGACGGCGCGCGGCGGCTGGAAGTGCTGTGCGCCTGCTCGAGCGGCTTTGATATCGCGGAAGAGGACCTCAAATTGCGCGGCCCCGGCGAAGTCTTCGGTCTGCGTCAGGCCGGCCTGACCGATCTCAAGGCGGCGGACCTCCTGCGCGACACGCGCCTGCTTGACCAGGCCCGCCGCGATGCCGAGGCCCTGCTCGACCGCGACCCGGACCTCCAGCGCCCGGAGCATAAGCCCCTCGCCGCAGCCGTGGCTGTGGCCGCACAGAGGGCGTTGCATGCGTAGGTAAATTGGTCTGTCCCGCCTGTTCCCCAGTTTGTCCATCCGCTTCGCTCCCTTGTGTTCCCTTCGCACTTTGTGCTTAATTGATCCCCCGGGAGGAAAACACCCATGCACCAGATTTGCCGCCGTCAATTCCTGTCACAAAGCGCATCTTGGCTGCTCTTGCCACTGGCGCCCCGCATCCTGGCGGACGAAGCGCCCTCATCCCCGGGCGCGGCCGTGCCGCTCTTCGACGGCAAGACCTTCGAGGGCTGGGAGGGCAATCTCGATTGGTTCCGAGTCGAGGACGGCGCCATTGTAGGCGGTTCGCTCGAGAAGCAAGTGCCACGCAATGAGTTTCTTTGCACAAAACGAGAGTTCAGTGATTTTGAACTGCGCCTGAAATGCAAGTTGCTGGGCGATGATCCGAACGCCGGCATCCAATTCCGCAGCCGGCGCATTCCTGACCAACATGAGATGAAAGGCTATCAGGCCGATCTGGGCCAGCAGTATTGGGGCTGCCTCTATGATGAGTCGCGGCGCAACCGCGTGCTCGCCGGGCCGGACCCCGACCATATTGCCGAGGTGCTCAAGCCGCGCGACTGGAACGAATATGTGATCCGCTGCGAGGGCAAACACATTCAGCTCTGGTTCAACGGCCAACAGACGGTGGACTACACAGAGACCGAGGCCGGCATCCAACAAGCCGGGTTAATCGGACTCCAGATTCATTCAGGCCCACCGAGCGAGGCCTGGTATAAGGAATTGGTGCTGACCGTGCTATAGTTCCCACCGTTGCGAGTTTTCAAGCGCCCTCTCTTAGTAGTCGCGTGCTCGCCGAGCGCGCGACTGATCTCGCCAGCACTTCAACCATCGGAGTACGTCTCAAGTTGCGTGTTCGCCGAGCGCGCGACCACTGGGGTAAGTCATGCAAGGGATGTTGCTGTTTGTCTTCGGGCTGCTGGCCGCTCCGGCCAGTACTTTTCATGTCTTGGACTTTGGCGCCGTGCCAGGCGGCGAGGCGGATTGCACGGCCGCGTTTCAACGCGCCATCGACGCCGCGCGCGATGCGGGGGGCGGTGTCGTGGAAGTGCCCGCGGGCCGCTTTCGCTTTGACGGCATGCTCGTCATCCAAAAGAACGTGGCTCTACGCGGCACCTACGCCTATGCCCCAGCGCATGCGGGCATCCGTGACAAGAGCGACGAAGTGCCCGTAACCGGGACGGTCTTCGAGCCGCACTCTGGCGCGGGAGACGAAGGCGGCCCGCCGTTCATCCAACTCCTCACCAATGCCGCGATTCAGGGGGTGACCGTGCATTATCCCGATCAGAAGCCGGATGCGCCGGCGCCCACTCCCTACCCGTGGACCATTCAGATGCGCGGGAACAACCCTGCCGTGATCGACGTGCAGTTGTTGAACCCCTACAACGGCATCGACGCTTCGCAAAACCAGCGCGCGCTGGTCCGCAATGTTCATGGCCAGCCCATTCACCTGGGCTTGTTCGTGGACACCGTCTACGACATTGGCCGGATCGAAAACGTGCACTGGAACCCCTGGTGGAGCATCAACTCACCGGTGTACCGCTGGCAGATGGAGCACGGTACCGCGTTCAAGTTCGCGCGCACGGACTGGCATTATGTGCTCAACACCTTTTGCTTCGGTTACCACATTGGCTACCATTTTACCGAGAGCGAGCACGGGGCGACGAATGGCAACTTTCTCGGGATTGGCGCGGACAACTGTCAGACCGCCGTGGTCGTGGACGAAACAGCGCCGATGGCCGTACTGATCACGAATGGCGAGTTTGTTTCCTTTGAAGGACCGGATCCAACCATGGTGCGCGTGGAGAAATCACACACCGGCACGATCCGTTTTGTTAATTGCGCGTTCTGGGGACCAGCCAATCGCAATGCCGTGGTCGATGGCACGGGCACGGTCGGATTCAGTGACTGCACGTTCATGCAGTGGGGCCACCACGACAATGGCGAACAGCGGTACAAATTCGGCATGCCGTCCATCGAAGTCCTGGGCGGCACCATCATGATCCGCGGCTGCGAATTCATGGAGGACAAAGCCCAGGTCGTGCTGCACGAAGGCGTGGAGCGCGCCATCATCGCGGAGAACGCCCTCAACGGGGCAAAACGTATCGTAAACAAGGCACGGGGAACGGCCGTGATCGAGGACAACGTGGCCACGCCGCGGGGGCCCCGCCTACGGGAGGAGCTTGATCAACAGCCGGGATTCCGCGCCCACCACCGTGCAAAAAAGAACTGAGATTTCCGCCGGCCCTCAAGATTGGGCGTTCAGCTTCGTCGCTGCGAATGCCGTGGCGGCATCGCCCTTGGCGCAATATCCCGCGCCGCCGGCTTCCTGGAGGTCCGCATCCGATCCTTCAACGAGTTTCTGCTCGTTCAGGTGGCCGGCATACTGTGGACCCTGCTGCTCGATCCGCAGCGTCACCCACTCGCCGGCAGGCGCCTCGAAATCCGCGCTGCCCAACTCGACGATTTCACCTTCCACCACTTTGCCGAGGCTGAATTTCTTCGAGGCCGGGTTGTAGGAGGCGAAGTAGTAGTTGTTCTTGTCCTTGACGCGCCAGATCAAGCCGCCACCCTGTTCGGCTGTCCCGCCAATAACTTTCGTCTTCACCTCGATGCTGCCGTTGAGGAACTTGGCGTTGGGCGTCCAAAGCAGGTTGATCGCCTCGGCCACGGGCGGCGCGGGCGGTGTCAGCGTGATGGCCGGTTCGCCGTTGGGACCCTTGAGGTCCGCCGCAAGCGCGCCCTGCGCCAGCGCGCCCTGCTGGTGTGTGGCCTCGACGCGCCAGTCCTCGGGCAGGCCTGGCGCCTTGCCCGGTGCAGTCTCTTCATCGCCGCCCTTGGCCTGGGGCACAATGTCCGCGGGCCATTCGAGTCCCTGATCGATCCACGCGCGCAAGAGGCCGATTTGCTCGGCGCTGAGCGGCCCCTCCTTGGGCGGCATCTGGTCGAAATCAGGATTGGTCCCAGTGACCTGCGCAATCATCATGCTTTCCGCGCTGTTACCCACGACGACGGACGGACCTTCCGAGCCGCCTTTGAGGAGAAACTCCCGAGAATCCATGCGCAGGTCAGACTTCTGCTTCTCGGCGTTGTGACACCGCACACAGTGGTTTTCGAGGAGGGGCAGGATGTCCGTTTGAAAATCGACCTTTGCAGTGGCCGCCGGCGGTAAATCGGCGGCGAAGGCCCGCCCATTCAATACTAGACACAACGCCAGGACACATAAACAGACAAAGCGGCACATGGTACCTCCAAGGCGAATGAGGGTTAACTGGGTGGAAAGAGAGCAAAAAGAGTAGCATACACCAGGAATCGGTGCAATTCTGTAGCAGGCATGCCGCGGCCCCGGGCGTGTTCTTGGGCGGTTACGGCGCCCTTTGCTTGCATCAATCCCGCCGGATTCCCTATACTTGAGTACATCCACCGCCATCAAGCGGTGGCCCTTCATGGGCCGGGGTAGCTCAGTTGGTTAGAGCGCTGGATTGTGGATCCAGAGGTCAAGGGTTCGACCCCCTTCCCCGGTACCATTTCAAGCACGGCGTTGTCTTATGCGCGCGTTCGCCGTTTGAACGACCCGCGGCCCCTGTGCTACGATTTATCTCCCTTCACACGCACCCGTAGCTCAATTGGATAGAGCGTCTGGCTACGGACCAGAAGGTTGCAGGTTCGAGTCCTGCCGGGTGCGCCATTTCTCTCGCCTGCGGCAAAACTCCATGCATTGCGGATTCCCACACTCTTTCGGTAGAGTAATAAGCGTGTAGTAGCTGTGGGTGTCCTTCATGAAGCAGGCCGTCATAGAGAATCCAGTTCTCAATTCTCCATTCAGGGAACCTTCACAACACTTTGTCCTGGAAGGAAGGGAAGGCATCACGGGCGAAATCGCCCCCGGCCGCAGGGTCAGCGAATACTTCATCCCGATTCCCCGCCCGAAGAAGCGCAACGCCCAACTCGTCATTGAGACCATCGAGCAGCGCGAAGAAAACCGCCTCATCAATCAGATCCGGCAGCGCGTGGGCATTTGGCGGCAAGGCAAATATCCCGGCATTACTCGGGTTTCCAGCCGACTTCTCGAGTATTGGACAAACCCCGAGCGGGAAAAGCCCCTGTTCTTCTGCCAGATTGAGGCGCTCGAAACTGCCATCTATCTGCTCGAGGCCGCCGAAAAATACGGTGACCGCTGGATTCTGGATGAATTGCAGGCAAAAAACGAAGAGGCCAATCCGGGCCTGTTTCGGATTGCCTTCAAAATGGCCACTGGCTCCGGAAAAACGGTGGTCATGGCGATGCTCATCGCCTGGCAGACGCTCAACAAGCTGGCGGACCGCCAAAACAAGCTGTTCTCCGATGCGTTTCTCGTGATCACGCCCGGCATCACCATTCGCGACCGGCTGCGCGTGCTCATGCCCAATGATCCCGAGAATTATTACCGCCAGCGCGATCTCCTGCCCCCGCACCAGCTCGACGAGTTGAAAAAAGCCACGATTGTCCTCACCAATTACCATGCATTTCAGTTGCGCGAGAAGTATCAGGCGAGCAAGCTCGCGCGCCAGATTTCAGGCATGGAAGCCACGGGCGCGGGCAAGGAGTCTCCCGCCGAAATGGTCCGGCGCGTCTGCCGCGGCCTTGGGGGCAAAAAAGGCATCGTGGTCATCAATGACGAAGCCCACCACTGCTACCGCAGACGGGCGGAAACCGAAGAAGAACGTCTCGAGAGGGAAGAAAAACAGGAAGCGGATAAGCGGAACGAGGCGGCGCGTGTCTGGATTTCCGGGATTGAAGCGGTCCAGCGCAAACTCGGCATCAGGGACATTTATGACCTCTCCGCCACCCCCTTCTTCCTGCGGGGCTCGGGGTATCGGGAGGGCGATCTGTTTGGCTGGGTCGTTTCGGATTTCGCCCTGATCGACGCCATCGAGAGCGGGATCGTGAAGGTCCCGCGCGTCCCGGTGGCCGACAACGCGATGACCGATGTCCTCCCCACCTACCGCAACCTTTGGGAGCACATCCGCGAGGACCTGCCGCGAAAAGGGCGCAAGACCGAGGCCGTCTCCGGCGCGCCGAAACTGCCCGCCGAACTCCAGGGCGCGTTGCACAGTCTTTACGGGCACTATGAGAACACCTACCGCCAGTGGGAAGCGTCCTCGACGCGCACTCAGGCGCAGACGCCGCCGGTCTTCATTGTCGTCTGCAACAACACCAACGTGTCGAAATTGGTCTATGACTACATTGCCGGCTGGGAAAAGGAAATCGACGGGAAGACCGTGGTGCAGGCGGGACGCCTCGACATCTTCCGCAACGACGACGGGCAGGGGGGCTGGCTGCACCGTCCCAACACCATTCTCATCGACAGCGAACAGCTCGACTCCGGCGAAGCCATGAGCGATGAATTCAAGAAGGTGGCCGCCCGCGAAATCGACGAATTCAAGCAGGACTACCGGCTCCGATTTCCCGAGAAGGATGTGAACCAAATCAAAGATGAAGACCTGCTGCGCGAGGTCATGAACACGGTGGGGAAGACCGGAAAACTGGGCGAGCAGGTCAAATGTGTGGTCTCGGTCTCGATGCTGACGGAAGGCTGGGACGCCAACACCGTCACCCACATCCTCGGCGTGCGCGCCTTCGGCACACAACTCCTGTGCGAACAAGTGGTCGGCCGCAGTCTGCGCCGCCGCTCCTATGAGCCCGGCGCCGACGGCCTGTTCGAACCGGAATATGCCGAGGTCTTCGGGGTGCCCTTCTCATTTCTCCCGTGCGCCGGGACCAACGGCGCCTCACCGCCGCCCAAGAAAGTCTGGCGTGTCCGGGCGCTGCCGGAGCGGGCCGGGGCGCGCATCAGCTTCCCCAGGCTCACCGGGTACCGCTATGCGTTGCCGGTGGATCGCCTGACCGCGGCCTTTAGCGAGGACAGCCGCTATGTGCTCACGACCCAGGAACTCGCCACGTGGACAGAAAGCGCCCCCATCGTGGGAGAACACAGTTACACCAGCCTGGGAGACCTGCGCAAGGAACGCGAACAGACCGTCGCCTTCGAAATCGCCCGCCTGACGCTCGAAAAGTATTTCCTCGATGCGGAAGGCGGCCAACAGGTGCACCTGTTTGCCGATCTGCTGGGGATTGCCCGCGAATGGCTGCGGGACCAGGTCCGCTGCCACGACAATACCTTCAAGCAACT
>JACPGD010000356.1 GCA_016182645.1 Candidatus Hydrogenedentota bacterium
CGCGCGTGGTGCCGCCCCTGCCCGCCCGTTCCGATGACCGCGTGCCCGTCGCGCCCATTGGCCGCATAGGAGCGCGTGCTCGAGAGTGCCGCTGCCGAGATTAACGCGCCTGCACCGGCCGTCTGCATGAAATCCCGCCGCGTAATCTCCGTCATGGTTTCATCCTTTCCCGCTGTTGCGGCCCTTGAACACCCCCGATTACCAGTATACACTGCGGCACGGGAGCGCGGACATCCCTGTCCGCGTTCAGCGGGTTGGCGGCAAACCCCGGCGCCCGGACATGACAACGACGTGTGCGGCGGCGGGCACGGAAGGCCGCCGAGGGAGGGGAGATATGAAGACGCATTATTCACGCCTGGTCCTTGTGCTTACGCTGGCGGGGGCGCTTGCCCTTGGCCAGGCGGCGCCTGGCCAAAGCAGCGCTGAAAGAGTCAAGGCCTGGCAGGACACGCTGGTGCTGCCGACCTACGCCTGGATTGACGACGACAATCCCGTCTTCCCTGAGTTTGAGAGCCACATCTACTATCCCTATACCCGGCAGGACCGCATTACTGCCGAGAAGCAGGATCGCACCTACCGTACGCTGTGTCTCGAAAACGAATTCCTGCGTGTGACGTGCATCCCCGAACTGGGCGGGCGCATACATTCAGTGCTCGACAAGACGACGGGCGAAGAGATGTTCCACAAGAACGACGAGATCAAGCCCGCGCTTATCGCCATGCGCGGCGCCTGGATCTCGGGGGGAATCGAGTGGAACGTGGGACCGCAGGGGCACACGGTAACCATTGTATCGCCAGTGGACGCAACCGCCATCGAGAATGAGGACGGCTCGGCCACGCTGGTGATCGGTAACACGGAGAAGATGTTTCGTACGCGCTGGACGGTCCGCCTGACACTGCACTCGGGCCAGGCGCTGCTGGACGAGCGCATCCGCATGTTCAATCCGACGGACGGCGTTCATCCCTACTACTTCTGGAATTGCACGGCTTTCCCGAACCTTCCCGGCACGCGCTTTGTCTATCCGATGACGCTGGGTACGGACCACGCCGGGACCACCTTTTTCCGCTGGCCCATTAACAACGGCGTGGACCTCTCGCTGCTCGAGAATTACCCGACGATGTCTTCCATCTTTGCCTACGAGTGTATCTTTGACTTTTTCGGCGCCTATGACGAGCAGCGCGACCGTGGGATTGTCTCCTACGCCAATCACCACGTCGTCACCGGCAAGAAAGCCTGGACCTGGGGCAAGGACGACTTCGGTGTGACGAGCCAGATGTCGCTGTCGGACGCGGGCCCGGTGGGTGCGCAATACATCGAAGTGCAGAGCGGGCCGCTGCTGACGCAGGCCGATTACGGGATGTTGCGCCCGCATCAGGCGGTCACGTGGCAGGAATACTGGTATCCCGTGCATGGCCTGGGCCGCGCCTTCGAGTATGCCACGCGCGATGTCGCGGTCCGTGTCGAACGCAATGCGAGCGAAGCGAAAGTACACGTGATCACAACGCGCTCGTTTCCGGGCGCACAGCTGCTGCTCGGACAGTGTGGCAAAACACTGCACGACGGCGCCCTGGACTGTTCACCCCTGGCCGCGAACGTGATCGCCGTGAAGGCCACGTCTCAGGAGCCGCTGACCATCGCGCTTTGGGACAAGGAAGGAAACGTTCTGCTTGACTACGCTTCGCCACTGGCCATTCCCAAGGTGGAACCACCTGATCTGGCCAAGAAACCGGCGCGCCCGGATGGACAGCCCACGGCGGAAGAGAAGTATGCCGAAGGCTGGCTCGCCGATAGCCAGACCAATGTGCCCGCGGCCCGAGTAGGCTACGAAGCGGCACTCGCACTCGACCCGCTCTTTGCGCCTGCGCTGTGCGGGCTGGCCACACTGGATCTGGAACAAGGTCTCTTCACGCGCACGGAAGAGCACGCGCGCAAAGCGCTCGAACGCGACGCTGGCCGCCAGGAGGCCTGGTACCTGCTTGGCGCCGCGCTGTTCGGCCAGGGCCGCTTCGCGGAAGCGCTCGACTGTGGCTACAAGTGCGTCAACACGCTGGAGAACGTCGCGCTCGGCTACAGTCTCGTGGGGCGCTCTCTCATGCGCCTGGACCGTGCCATCGAAGCGGTAGACGCCTTCCAGACCGCCGTGAACCACGCGCCGACCAATACCGGCTACCGCGATGCCTTGCTGGTGGCCCGCTACGCCGCCGGCGAACGGCAGGAATTGCTCGAAGAGTTGGCCCGCCTCGTTGATGCTGAGGATCCCACGGATTACTTGCCGCAGGCGTTGCATGCTCTGGTGAAAGATGGGAGTGCGACTGCCTGGGCGGCGGCCTTGCGGCAGACCTGCGGGGAGTACGAATTCACGGCCACGGAAGTGGCGCTTCAATTTTCCAATCTCGGTCTTTTCGCCGATGCATACATGCTCCTGAACGCCACGACCCACCCGGACTCGTCCCCCATGCACCACTATTATCTGGTATGGTTGGCCCAGCGTTCCGGAAGGGACACTCCCGCCGCGCAGCACTTGAGAGCGGCCGCGAAACACGACTACCGCCGGGTATTTCCCGCGCGCGTGGAAGCGCTGGACGCCCTCTCATTCGCGGCCGACGAGCGGCCAAAAGACGCCCTGCCGTGCCTGTTGCTCGGACATTGTTATGCCGGCCTACGCCGCGCGGACGAAGCAGCACCGCATTGGGACCAGGCCGTGCGCCTCGATCCCAAACTCAGCGAGGCCTGGCGCGCGCTTGCTTTGTACGCGGAGAAGAAACAGGACAATCAGGAAGAAGCGATCCGCCGCTACCGCCAGGCCATCAAGGCCGCGCCGAAGGACAACCTGCTTTACGCCGAACTCGCACCCCTTCTGGAGAAACAGGGCCGGCTCAAGGAGGCCATCGCGCTGTTGGAGCACGCGCCCCTGGGCGATGCGCCCCGCTATGACGTGGTGATCTGGCTGGCCGAAAGCTATCTCAAGGAAGATCGGTTTGACGACTGCCTCGCCGTACTGCTCCGCCACGATATCTCCACGTGGGAGGGGCAGACGCGCCCTCATGAGATCTTCGTCGAAGCCCTCCTCGGCCGCGGCAAACTGAACTTTGACCAGAAGCAATACGAGGCGGCGGCTGGGGATTTCCGGCAGGCGCTGACTTATCCGCCGAATCTCGGCGTGGGCGCGAAGTATGAACTGACAGACGCGGAAGTCCGTTTCTGGCTGGGCCAGGCGCTCCAAGCACTGGGCCGCACTCCGGAAGCGCATTCCGCCTGGGAGACCGGCGCCAAGCAGATTACCAGTGCCGACCCGCCGAAAGCCTCTATCCACGCCAGCAAAACCCAGGACGAATACGTCCAGAAATGCCGCAGTGCATTGGGAACGCCATGATTTGTGGGCGCGGCAGCATGGAGTTGTGCCGCAGGTTCCTGCCGGCGCGTTGACCAAGAACCGGGGACAACGACTCAGCGCTGTAGTCTTAAGGATAGGGCAAACACATCTAAATCCTGAGGGGATCGATGTCTTGGCCCCGGAGGGGCGTTCGCAATTAGCCGGGGGTGGAGCCCAGCGAAACCCCCGGATCGCGGACGCTTCTCCCTCACGCGCCCCTTCGGGGCTAAATGATCCGCTTCTTAAGATTCAGATGTTTCTTGTGTGGCACCAAGCCGCTGACAAGCGGTGTGGAAGAAGCCGCCCGTGCATTTCCGGACTTAAGCACAATTAGATGCGTTGGCCCTTGTCTCAAAGATCGCGCGCGTGCAATGGGACTTCTGGCGGCGGTATAATTCTCGGAAGTGTGCATAAGGCTGGTTCCAGGGGCGGTTGCCGTGGTGCGTTACCTCTTGATTTCTCTGCCGTTCTATCCCTGTTTCCCTGTTTGATGGGGGGTGATCATGACTGATGATAAGCTGGTGATTGGTATGCCGGCGGGGTCTCTGGCGGATCCCAACCGCGGCGGCAACCTGGTGAACCTGTTGAAGGCGGCGGGGTTTGTCACGAGAGGGTACGATCAGGGCGGGCCGACATCGTTTCCGTTGACGGGCATGCTGGTGGGTTGGGACGGCCGCCCGCAGGAATTCGGCTCGCAACTTGCCCTGGGCGAGATCGATATCGCCATCGGTGGGGAAGACTGGATCCGGGAGCGGGTCCTAGAATACCAATACGAGTTTGGGCAGCATATCGAACTCAACAAAGTGCTGGGACTGGGCCGGGGCGGAGTGCGCATCGTCATCATTGTGCGGCCCTTGCCCGAGGGGAAATCGCTGGACGATTGGCTGCGCGGGCTATTGCAGGAAAAGCCGCTTGTCTCCATGGTTTCCGAGATGCCGTACCTGGCGCTGGACTGGTTCGAGCGGAAGATAGCAGCGCTGGGCTTCGCGGAGAGCCACCAACCGTTCTCCGTCCAGAAATACCGGACGCCGCCGAAGATTGACAGGGGGATTGTCCTCTACGAAGCCTGGGGCAAGACCGAGGCCAAAGTCGTGCATGGCGCGGTCGATTTCGGGATGGAGATCACCCAATCGGGCAGTGCCATTCGGAATTACGGCCTCACCATTGCCGAGGAAGTCTTGAGTTCGGAAACGGGAATCTACGCGAACCCGCGCATCAAGGAGAATCCCGTCAAGCACGAATTGGCAAGGATGTTTCTGTTGAACCTGTACGGTTCGATCTTCGCGGAGAACAAAGTGCTCCTCTTCTTCAACACCAAGCGGGATCGCAAGGGCGCCATCCTCGAATACTTAAAAAATAATGGGCTATTCGGGGACGAACCCACCATCAACGAAGGCGTGGGCTACGCGGAATTCAGCGTGCAGATGGATACGAACAATCCCAAGCTGCCGCTGGCGCAGGTGCGGTATGAACTGGCCAA
>JACPGD010000332.1 GCA_016182645.1 Candidatus Hydrogenedentota bacterium
GTACTTGTAGGAACGGGCATCGCCAAACCCGCCATTCTTCGCGATGTCCACGTGCGGATAGACAGCACACATGTTGGGGTTGACCGAACAATCCTGATACCGGGCAATCGGCGAACCGGTCGGGGTCTGATAGGGCCCCGAAGAAGCGATCTTGCCCAGGCAGGGGTGATCCTGGTCCCCCGACGCCGCGGCTTCGGCCACCGCATCGGCATGGCATCCCACCATCGAATTGCGTGGATCGGAGAGATCCGTGCTCCAATAGGTGGAGTTGCCAGAGGAGGGACACAGGCCGATCTTCAGGTCGGTCAAGTACTCTGGATAGACCTGCCAATAGCCGGGGAACCCAGACATCCGGCGGGTGGGGGTAAGGGTGCCGCTGTCGACAACGATCATCTGCAGCGGGAACTTCTCGCCCTTGTTCTCATTCGCGAACATTTTGAAGACAATGCCCCACTGCTTCATGTTGTTTTGACAGGACGAGCGCCGGGCGGCTTCCCGCGCCCGGGCAAGCGCTGGCAGCAGGATGGCCGCCAGGATGCCGATGATCGCGATGACCACCAGCAGTTCAATCAAAGTAAATCCACGTTTCTTCATAGTTCCTTCTCCTGTCCAGCGCTTGGCTGCGAACTGGACGTACTGATTAGACGAATGACAGCAGAAAAACAAATGGGGAACCGAAACGGGACAAGACCATCACCTTGCCGGCACTCACCTCCTTTCCAGGGAATGGGGGGAACGCGAAACTTGGCCCGGAGGACCCGGCTCTGAATCCACGCCGCCCATTCTTTTGAATTCACTCGCCCAACAAAATTGAGTCGCGATGCCTGAGGAGCAGCGGCCGTGTTTCGGCGGGAAACGACTTGAACAGCGTCCCAGGAAAAGGTGCATCTTCTGCCTGGAGACAATTGTGGGATTGCGCCCAGGAACGCTCTATCACACGGCAATCACCTCGGTGCGAACACAGCCCGATACTGGTCAAATCTCTTCTGACCACCACGCCTCAAGAATTAACCAGGACACCTCACCTTAGCACGAGTCGTTAAAACTGTCAATACGCAGAATACGTTAAAAGAGTGTATAGAAAGTACACAGAGATACAGGGGTGGGGAGAGGTTCAAGGTTCAAGGTTCAAGGGGACCGGGAACAGGTTCATTCCTCATTCCAGAGTCCAGACTCCTTTATGCTACGCTACGCGATTCGTGGCGGAGTAAGCTGGGCAGATGCAAAGTTTTCCGAACAATACCGCTGAAGCGCGCTGGACCGGCGCCCGCGAAGTGCTGGAGATGTCCGGCCCCATCATTTTAGGCTCGCTGTCCTACACGCTGATGGAATTCTGCGACAAGGCGATGGTGGCGCAGTTGGGGACGGACCCCCTGGCCGCGACCGGCTCGGCCGCGCTGTGGTCGTACACGCTGGCGACCGCCTTCATTGGCGTGGTCGGCTGCGTGAGCACCTTCGCGGCCCAGAGCCTGGGGCGTGGCCACCAGGAGCACTGCGCGCGCTACGCCTGGCAGGGCGTGTACCTTTCGCTCCTGGCCGCAATCGTCGCGCTGGCCCTCTGGCCGCTGTCCGGGCCACTCTTCCACGCGATGCGCCACAGCGCGCCGGTGACGGACTTGGAGCTGAGCTACTTCCGCATCCGCCTGTTCGGCTACGCCGCGATTGCCTGGGGCACCGCACTGGCCGCCTTCTTCCAGGCCATCAACCGCTCGATGATCCCCACCTATGCGGCCGTTGTGGCCAACATTACCAATCTTGGGCTGAATTACGTGCTGATCTTCGGCAAGCTCGGATTCCCCGCGCTTGGCGTGACCGGCGCGGCCATCGCCACCATCATTTCGCAGTGGGTGCAAACCCTGCTGCTCCAAGTCATTTTCCTCGCGCCGCGCTTCGACCGCGAGTATCACACGCGTTCGACCTGGCAGGTGGACATGACACGCATCCGCGAATTGCTGCGCATCGGCTTGCCCAATGCCGCCAGCATGTTCCTGGACATCGCGAACTGGGCCATCTTCACCAGTTTTCTGGTGGGCGGTTTTGGTGCGGCCTCGCTGGCCGCGCACAACATCGCCGTCAGCTTCATGCACCTTTCCTTTATGCCCGCCATGGCGCTCAACCAGGGCATCGCGCCGATCGTGGGCCAGTGGATTGGCCGCGGCAACCCCGACCGCGCCCAACAGCGCACCCACACGGCGCTCCGCCTCGCCGCCGCCTACATGTTCTGCATGGGGCTTGTCTTTGCCGTCTTTGGCGGGCGCCTGATCGATTGGGTCTTCAGCGATGACCCCCAGGTCATCTGGCTGGGACACCAGATGCTCCTCCTGGCCGCGATTTTCCAGGGCTTTGACGCCCTGAGCATCGTCAGCATGGGCGCGCTGCGCGGCGCGGGTGATACGCGCTGGATGATGTGGACCATGTTCTTCGGCGCCTACTGCATCTTTCTGCCCGCCGCGACCGTCCTGGCCATTCCGCTGCACGGCGGGGCCGTGGGCGCGTGGATCGGCGCCACTATCTATATCATCCTGCTTGCGGGCATGATGTTCTTTCGTTTCCGGAGCGGGCGCTGGCGCGAAATCAACATCTTCGGCGAACCCCCCGCGCGCGCGGACGGAGACTCCTCGTAGCGCCGATTTCTAATCGGTGTCGCGTAGCCCCCCCACACGCGCGGACGGAGAGTAGTCGCGCGCTCGCCGAGCGCGCGACTTGACACTGGGCGGAGGCTGAACTAAAAGGGACGGCATGAACAACGAGGCCAAGGCGAAAGGTGATGCGATGAGCGAAAAATACATGCGGCCGTCGTGGGATGATTACTTCATGGAAGTGGCGCACACGATTGCGAAGCGCGCCACGTGCGACCGCGGCCGGAGCGGCTGCGTCATCGCGCGCGACCGGCAACTGCTAGTGACAGGCTACGTCGGTTCGCCCATGGGCTTCCCGCATTGCGACGACGTGGGGCACCAGTTCAAGAAGACGGTGCACGAGGACGGCAACGTCACGCAGCACTGCGTGCGGACGGTGCATGCGGAACAAAACGCGATCTGCCAGGCGGCCAAACTGGGCGTGTCTCTTGCGGGCGCCACGCTCTACTGCCGCATGACGCCGTGCCGCGTCTGCGCGATGCTCATCATCAACTGCGGTATCGCGCGCGTCGTCTGCGAGCGCCGCTACCATGCCGGCGCCGAGAGCGAGGCCATGTTCCAACAAGCGGGGATAGAACTCGAGTATAAGTTCGACGAAGTGCAGTCTTACGAAAACCAACGGTAGGTGGCCGGGGGGCGGTGGCCGGTGATATATGGTTGGCAAGCTGGTGTCCGGTGGGTCCCTGGTTCCTGTCGTCTTTGCGGCCTGTGTCGTCGTTGTGATCCCTGTGGTTCTTTTCGTCCTCTTGGTTCTTTTTGTCCTTTTCCCGGGTTTCTTCAACGAGGAGAATGCGGAGATGAAGAAAGCAGCGCCGGCTTTTGCGTTGGGGGTGTTCATGGGCATTGTGGTCATCGGCTGCATGACGGGGGTCACGCCGCAGGGGGGTGATTTCCGCTTCGCCACCAACGGCACGATTACATTGGATACGCTCGACGGGACCGCGTACAACTATGCGGACCGGTTCCTCTACAACTTTTCCGACTTCGCCACCACCCCCGGCGACGACTATGTCGGGCGCTATGCCTTAATCGACAATTCGGACGATGACCTCGCCATTTTTGACACGTTCAGCGGCACCCTCATCCGGATCAAGGAAGGGCAAGCGGCCTACGTGCGCGAATTCCCCGCACACTGAGGGGA
>JACPGD010000333.1 GCA_016182645.1 Candidatus Hydrogenedentota bacterium
GAGAAAGATGATGTTCTTCGCGCGCGGCGCATAGTGCGCCGCCTTCACCGTCAGTGGATTCGCCCCGCGCGGCAGCACCAGCGCCGGGGCCGCCTCCGCCAGCAACCCCGCCAACCCCAGCATCCCAAAACCATTCGCAAACCGCCCCAGCAACTCGCGGCGGGAGAGGACGCGGTGTTGTATGGGCTTAGGCGTCATGAGTAAGCTGATTCTTCGCAGAGACCAATGAGACACATGGGAAGTATGTGAAGAATAGGACTTTCCAGCACAGAGTTCTTGGCGCGGGAATTCTGCGGGCCGGGGCACACTTATCAACTCTGGGATCCACGCCATATTCATCTTATCGTATTTGTCCGGCGGTGTCTAGCGGGTCAATTCTTGCCAGCGACATCGTTCGAGCGTATGAAAGGGGAACACGGTGGCCTTGCTGCGGCCTCATCGACTCTTCTACTCTGGAGACGAGCGGAGGGGTTATGTCATTGGATGCGGACAGCGGGAAAGTCTCGATCATTACCGCCACCTATAATCGCAGCCGCGTGCTGGCATATACGGTGCGTTCGGTGCTGCATCAGTCGCACGGGAAGTGGGAGCACCTGATCATCGGCGACGCCTGTACGGATGACACGGCGACGGTCGTGTCGGCCTTCGCGGACAGCCGCATTACCTTCCTCAATCTCGCGCGGCGCTGCGGCGAGCAGTCCGGCCCCAATAATGAAGGCGTGGCGCGCGCCACCGGCGACTATGTGGCTTTCTTGAACCACGACGACCTCTGGTTTCCGGATCATCTGGAAACGTGCGTGCGTGCGCTGAGGGAAGACGAGGCCGATATTGTTTTCACGCTATATTTATCGATACGCCCAGACGGCCAGCATGTCCTCGGCGGGGTCTGTCCCACACGCGCGTATCGTCCGCATGTTTTTGTACCGGCGTCCACGTGGCTCATGCGCCGCGCCACAGCGCTTGACGTGGGACCGTGGAGGATGTCGAGTAAGTGTTTTAATGTGCCTTCGCAGGAATGGCTCTTCCGGGCTTGGAAACAGGGGCTCCGCGTGCGGCTTGTGCCGCACCTCACCGTGCTGGCCGTGCAGGCGGGCCGGCGTCCACAGGCCTACCGCAACCAGGATGCATCCGAGCACGAAGTATTGTGGCAACGGATGACGGAGGAACATGAGGCCCGCGTCCATATGCTGGCTGAGGCGTCGTTGGGGCTGGTGGCTGCGTTGCAGGAAGCGCCCATCTGGAAACATTGGCTCAGACCTTTTAGAATCCTGGGGTGGCGCGCCGCCGAAGCGTGCGGAGTGCATCCGGCGTCGGTGCGAAATGGTTTACTGTACGGAGGCAGAGGCGGTTTTGTGCGTCATCTGCACCGGCGGAGAGGCAGCGAATAAGATGACAGAATTCGGGGGGTCGAGTTGGTTGTTAGGCGGTGCCACCCGTGATCAACAAAGTATCACGAGCGATTGGCAGTCATCGCCCCAAAACTTTATCGACGGCGTGCGCGTGAAAGAAGTGACCAACGTCTGCACAAGTTATGGAATCCTCACCGAAATCTACCGAAGCGATTGGGTGCTCGACGGACTGGGTGTGGACCAGGTGTTCCGGGCCAGCCTGGCGCCTGGACGGTTCTCCGCCTGGCATGCCCACGAGCACACTACGGACCGGTTGTTCGTAATCGAGGGAATCGTCTTGACCGTCCTGTATGACGGCCGGCCGGACTCGCCCACACGTGGCATGATCAATGAATTTCGCACCGGCGCCCTGCGGCCCACGCTCATTCGGGTCCCGCCGAAAGTCTGGCACGGCATACAGAACATCTCCATCGAACAGGCGACTGTCCTTAATCTCGTAGATCGTGCCTACCAGTACGAAGCGCCGGATCACTGGCGGCTGCCTCCTGATTCACCGGAGATTCCGTACCAGTTCTGCTGAGCATTGTGGTCTTACAAGATTTGCACCACACGCAGCTTTGATCTCACTTGCGGCCGCGGAAATCGATGGCGTTGGCGGGTGGTGTGGGTTCTTGTTCGGGCTCTTTTTCCCGCGGGGGGCGCCTAAGCGCAGCGAGCGCCCAGACGATGAGGGTGAGGCACAGCAAACCCATGTAGAGGTAGTACCAAATCACAGAAGACACTCCAGTAGTCGCACGTTCGCCGAACGCGCGACTCAACTATCGCGCAGGCTGGGGCTCGCGTGCAAGTGTCATGGTGCAGCGCGTCATGGTGCAGCGCGCGTACCTCAGTGCCACGCTCGGCGAGCGCGGCACTACTGCTCTTGCGCGAGACGCTGGGCCTTGATTTTCATCAGGCGGCTGATATTCGAGCGTTCGGTCTCATCGAGTTTGCTGGTGATGTAACGGACGGTCGTCAGCAAGCGGGGAATCATGTTGTGTTCCAGCGCATTCACGCGGCGGCGCGTTTTCTCGATTTCTTGCGCCAGCAAAAGCACGGCCTGCTCGGATTCGGCCAGTTGCAGGAGCTTGGGCAGGAAGGCGCGCAGTTCGGCGGAGGCGGAATCGAGGAGGGTGGGCGTCTGGACAAGGGAATAGGCGCCGGGCGTACCGAAGTGGGCCGTGAATTGCGGCACGGGCACGCCCATGATCCGGCGCTCACCAATGTCGATGCTCATTTCCTGCTGCATGTGGAGCAGCGCGTCCTCGACCACGGCCCCGGATGAAGTGACCTCGGCCAGGACGAATTGGCGGAGGATCGCGGGCAATTGCTCGTCGACGCGTTCGCGCAATTCCTTGTACTTGCGCGCCAGTTCGAGGAACTCCTTCATCAGGCCGTCAAGCTTGTCCTTGAGCAGCTTGTGACCGCGGCGCGCCACCACGAGCCGCTTGCGCAGCCGCAGCAGTTCCATCCGAGTCGGATTTACGGCGAGCCGGGTGGCCATGACTAAGCCTTCGCAGCCGTTCCGGCCTGCGTTGCCGGGTAATACTTCTCGATGAACTCGTCCTTGATGCGCTTGAGTTCGGTTTTGGGCAGCAACGCCAGCAGTTCCCAGCCGAGACGGAGACTGTCCTCGATGCTCCGGTTCTCATGTTCACCCTGGCGCACGAAGCGCTGCTCGAAGGCTTCCGCGAATTGCACATAGCGGAGGTCCATCGGGCTGAGCGCGCTTTCGCCGAGGACGACGGCGAGTTCTTTCGCATTGACGCCGCGCGCGTACGCGGCATACAACTGGTTCATGACATTGGCGTGGTCCTCGCGCGTCTTGCCCGCGCCGATGCCTTTGTCTTTCAAGCGTGAGAGCGACGGCAGCACGTCCACGGGCGGATAGACGCCGCGCATGTGGAGTGGGCGGCTCATGATGATCTGGCCTTCCGTGATATAGCCGGTGAGGTCGGGGATCGGGTGGGTTTTGTCGTCCTCCGGCATCGTGATGACGGGCAGTTGCGTGATGGAGCCGCGCCGGCCCTTGATGCGTCCCGCGCGCTCGTAAATCGTCGACAAGTCGGTGTAGAGGTAGCCCGGATAGCCGCGGCGTCCGGGTACTTCCTTGCGCGCCGCGCTGATTTCGCGCAGGGCCTCGCAGTAGTTCGTGAGGTCAGTCAGAATGACCAGCACGTGCATGTCCTTTTCGTAGGCGAGGTACTCGGCGGTGGTCAGCGCCATGCGCGGCACGGCGATGCGCTCGATGGGCGGATCGTCCGCGAGATTGACGAAGAGCACCGCGCGGGCCAGCGCGCCGGTGCGCCGGAAGTCCTCGATGAAGAACTCGGCCTCTTCAAAGGTGATGCCCATTGCGGCGAAGATGACCGCGAATTTGTCGTCGCTCTTCAGCACGCGCGCCTGGCGGGCAATCTGTGCGGTGAGGTGCGCGTGCGGCAGACCAGAGCCGGAGAAAATGGGGAGCTTCTGGCCGCGCACGAGGGTGTTCAACAAGTCGATGGTCGAGATGCCGGTCTGTATGAACTCGTTCGGATAGTCGCGCGCCCAGGGATTAATCGGGCTGCCGTTCACGTTCAGCCATTTTTCGGGGATGATTTCCGGCCCGTCGTCAATCACGCGGCCAAACCCGTCGAAGACGCGGCCGAGCATATCTTCCGACACGCCGAGTTCCATGCCTTTGCCGAGAAACTTGACCTTGAGATCTTCGGGGGCAAAGCCGCTGGTGCCTTCGAAGACCTGGACCATTACTTTGTCGCCGTTGATTTCGAGCACGCGCCCGCGACGCCGCTCGCCGTTGCCGGTGCTGATGTCGGTCAGTTCGCCGTAGGTGACGGCCTCGACCGATTCGAGGAGCACGAGCGGCCCGTAGACCTGTTTGGCGGTGCGATATTCTCGTGAGGTAATCATGCTTGGTTATGGCTCCGATACGGCAGCTTCGGCCAGCACGGCTACTTGACGCGGCAGCGCGGCCAGGGCGGCAGTGATTTCCGTGCGAACGTTCTCAAATTCCGGGAGGGCGTCCTCGGCAAGGAGGCGCAGCCGCGCGATCTTCTCGAAGATGGGCATTTCAAGCAGGTCCGGCAGGAGGACGCCGTCGCGCAGCGCGTCCTTGGCCGCGGCGTGGAAGTGCAGGATTGTGGCGAGGATTTCAAACTGCTTGCGCAACGAGGTGTAGGTGTCGCGCTCATCGAAAGCATTCTGGTGCAGGAAGTCCTCGCGGATCATGCGCGAGGCCAGCAGCGTCAGCCGGTCTCCCGCGGCCAACGCGTCCAACCCTACCAGCCGCACGAGTTCTTCCAGTTCCGCTTCGCGCTGGAGCAGGTTCATGGCGAGCGTGCGCTGCTTCGGCCACTCGGCGTCAACGTGCTCTGCCGCAAATTTGTCAATCACCGACTGGTAGAGCGAGTAGGACGTGAGCCAGTTGATCGCCGGGAAGTGCCGCGCGAACGCAAGCTTGTCATCCAGCCCCCAGAACACCTTCACCACGCGGAGCGTGGCCTGCACCACCGGCTCGGAGAGGTCGCCGCCCGGTGGGGAGACCGCGCCAATGAGCGAGAGCGAGCCCTGGCGTTTATCGCTGCCGAGGCACTGCACATAGCCTGAACGTTCATAGAAACTGGCGATGCGCGAGCCGAGATAGGCCGGGTAGCCCTCTTCACCAGGCATTTCTTCGAGACGACCCGAAATCTCGCGCATGGCTTCGGCCCAGCGGCTCGTCGAGTCGGCCATGAGCGCGACGGAATAGCCCATGTCGCGGTAGTACTCGGCAATCGTGATGCCGGTGAAGACGCTGGCCTCGCGCGCGGCCACGGGCATGTTCGACGTGTTGGCGATGAGTACCGTGCGTTCCATCAACGGCTGGCCGCTGTCCGGGTCCTTCAACTCCGGGAACTCCATGAGCACGTCTGTCATTTCGTTGCCACGCTCGCCGCAGCCGACGTAGACAATGATGTCCGCGTTGGACCATTTCGCCAACTGGTGCTGCACGACCGTCTTGCCGCTGCCGAAGGGGCCGGGCACGCAGGCCGTGCCGCCTTTGGCAATGGGGAAAAACATATCAATAACGCGCTGGCCCGTGGTCAGCGGTTCAATCGGCGGGAACTTGCGGGTGACCTGGCGCGGATGGCGGACGGACCAGCGCTGGTACATCTTGACCGGGACGGACCCTTTGTCCGTCTCGATCACGGCGACTTCCGTCTCGACGTTGCCCTCGACCGGAGCGATTTGCGCGACGCGCCCGCGCACGCCGGCCGGCACCATGATGCGGTGCACGACGAGGGTTGTTTCCTGGACTGTGCCGAGGATGTCCCCCGGTTCCACCAAGGCGCCCGCGGCCACGGCTGGTTGAAACTTCCATATCTTTTCGCGGCCCAACGCGGGCCGCTCCGCGCCACGCACGATGAAATCGCCGAAGTCGCGCTGGAGTACGTCGAGCGGGCGCTGCACGCCGTCGTACAGCCCGCCCATCAGGCCCGGCCCCAGTTCCACGCTGAGCGCTTCCCCCGTCCGGAACACCGGCTGGCCCGGCCCCACCCCTTCGGTTTCTTCGTAAACCTGGATCGAGTAGTTGCCGTGCCGGATCTCAATGATCTCGCCGAACAAACGGAGTTCGCCCACACGGACCATTTCGTACATCTGCGCGCCGTCCATGCCGCGCGCGCCCACCAACGGGCCGGATACCTTGATGACTTCGCCTTGTTTCATAGTGAGTTTTCTCTAAACCTTCTCTAAACCTTATCGGTCCTATAGGTCGCGTAGGTCCTATACGGACTACCGCTCATTCCTTAAAGATATCGACGCCCAAGGAACGTTCCACCAGCTTGCGCATGGACTGAAATCCGGCGCGGGTGGCGCCTTCGTAACTTGGAACTATCAACAGGGCCGCCTTGCTGCTGCCGCGGAAATTGCTCACAGCTTCGGGCGCGTCCGCGGCCATGTTCTCCGTGGCGAAGACAACGGCCACCTCGGGATTGCGCGCGAGCCCGGCCAACTGCCGGGCGAATTCGTGTTCATCGCGCACGGGCATGACCTCGACACCCGCGGCGGTGTAGCCCATGACCAGATGCTGTTCTCCGAGGGCAACGGCTTTAGGCATAGGTGGCCCGCAATTCCTGGCGCAGGGCCGGAATCTCCAACTGCTTGAAGCGGCCCGTCACCGCCAGCTTCAGGTTAAACAGTTCGTGGGACACTTCCGCGAGAAACGAGAGGACCCGTTCCGGCCCGAAGACCTGTGCGCGGCCGCGATGGGCCAAATGCAGCAGCGACTCGGCGACACGCTGCTCAAAGAGCGGTATCTGGCGAAGTTCGGCCGCTTGCATGGCTTCATCCAGCAAGGGGCCCAGCGCACTGCCGGCAACGGCAGGCCACTCATTCAAGTCCGCCATGCCCGCAAGGGAATGCGCCAGCTCGCCCAACTTGCCCAAGGGACGCAGTTCGCGCAGGTAGGCTTCCGGGGCAAGTTTCATGCGGCGCGCGCGCCAAAGCAGAATGATAACGCGCGACGTCACCCAGCGCTCCGTGTAAGCGATGATCAAGGGCGCCTCCGTGGCGGCGGCCAGTGCGAGCATGTGCCGCAAGTAGGTCGCGTCCAAGAGAGGGTCCAGCGCCGGCGGCTGTTCCTGCGCTTTGACGGGCGCACGAAAGCGCGTAAGCGCGCCGTGGGCCGGTTCCGGCAGGGCGCTGAAATCGCCCTCAGCCACTTGCTTCAGCACTTTTTCCGGGAACACCACCGGCGGATACTCGGAAGTCCCGCCGAGCACCGCCTCTTTCAGGTTGAAGTACTGCCCCTGCAACAAAAAGAGATCCACGACAGCGGGGTCCGGACAATTCGCGCGGAGAGACAACATCATCCCCATGTAGTAGGCTTCCAATGTCGCTGCCCAGTTGTCCCAAGCCAGATCGGGTGTGAGGGTGGATTCAAGTGGCAGGCCCTGAAGCTGACGGAGTACGTCGTCCCAGCGCTCTTGCGCGAGCAGTCCCATGTAGAAAGACTGCGGCAGCATTTGGCCCTCGAGGATGTTGACCCGGCCGCAAACGAACCCCCAGTCGTGCTGGTTGGCAAGAAGCGGAATCATGCGGCGCCTCCCGCGTCTTCGCGGAACATGTCCGCGGCCACTTTGGGCCCGGCCTCGCGCCGCAACGTTTCAAGGAGGGTGTCGAGCGTGTAATCAACCTCGTAGGCGCCGGCGGCAAAGACAAAACCGCCGCGCTTCGCCAGCGGTTGTGCTGCCAGCGCGACGCGCGCGTCTTCCGCGCGGCCCTGGTTGAATTGTTCGAGCACGTGATCGATCAATCGGTGATCGGCGGGATGCACGCACACGGCGCCGCAGGCATTGCCCGCGGCGGATTGCAGCAACCGCAGCAGGACCGGGCCGGCTATCTCGGTTGGCCACTCGAGGAATCGTTGGCGCGCACGCGCGAATACCCTGTTCAGGCAGTCGTTCTGTTTCGCCAGGACCACCTTGCGCGCTTCGGACTGCGCCTGCAGCAGTTGCTGGGCGAGTTCTTCCTGCAACTGGCGGGTCTGGCGCTCGAATTCGAGTTCCGCCTCGGCTCGCGCCGTCTCCGCCGCCTGCGCCACGCGCAGTTCGGTGGCTTTGCGCGCTTTCTGCAGCACCAGCGAGGCTTCCCGCTGGGCCGCCTCGCGCACGGCACTCTGGACTTTTTCCAGTGACACGGTCGCTCCCGCCATGCTCAGCCGCCCTGCGGCAGGTTCAGGTATTCAAGCACATTGCTGGGTGTCTCGGGCGATCCGGCATTGGTCAGCCACGTGATCATCAAGATGGCGGCCAACAGCCCGACGACGGCGTAGGTTTCCACCAGTGCGGGGAAGAGCAGCGCCCGGCCTGATTCCTCCGGCCGCCGAGCCACCAGAGAGATGCCCGCGGCGGAGGCTTCGCCCTGCTTGATCGCGCTCAGGTATTGGATGATGCCCGTTGCGATACCCACAAACAGCAGGGCAAGGCCCGTCCCAGGAGAAATCATGAGTTTGCCGCTGATCAGGCCTGACCGTGAGGCCATCAGCACCGCGGTGATGAAGGCATAAAAACCCTGCGTGCCCGGCAGCGCGATCATGACCAGCAGTTTGCCGAACAGTTCCGGCTTTTCGCTCAAGGCGCCTGCTGCCTGTTGCGCGGCCAGGCTGATGCCCTTGGCGGAACCGGCGCCGCCCAGACAGACGGCAATGGCCGCGCCCGCAAACGCACTGCCGCGCGCCAACTCGATCAACAAATTGTTCCACATCGGATCCATGTCAGTTACCCTCGCAGTCCCGGTTGTCTCTTTTGTTCCTGTTGTCTCTGGCGTCCCTGCCGTCCCTGTCGTCCCTACTCTTTCAATTGGAACGACGCGGAATTGAAACTCAGCGGCCGGAATGGCCGTGCTCCACCCTCGTAGAACCGGCCAAAAAACTCGACAAAAATCAGCCGGGCCGAGTGGATGAAAGCGCCCAGCACACTGATCAGGAAATTGAAGAGGTGGCCAAAGATGAGCAGGCCGATGAATAACAGCATGCCCACGTAGGGAACGTCGCGGAGCATTCCGCCGATCAAGTTGATGGACATGGCCACGATGCCGGTGGTCAGGCCCAGGGCCAGCAGGCGGCAGTAAGATAGGGTATCGCCAATGAAGGAGGCGCAGCCGTAGCTGCCGAAGATGCCGTAGAGACTGATGATGCCCACGATGGCCTTGCCCAGGAGCGTGGGTTCGTTGCGGCCCTGCGTGAGCACGAGTCCCAGGGCGCCGATGCCGAAAAGGACAAAACCGAGCGTCAAGAGCGCGCCTGAAATCTCTACGAAAATCGTCGAAATCAAAATGATCAGCCCGGGAAGCAGGATAAGCCACATGAGGCCATCGAAAATCGCGCCGAACCAATCGCCAACGCGGACGGCGCCGTACATCTTGAGGGTGACGCCGTACATCTGGTTGACCGCGCCAATCACGAGAGCCAGCACAAGCGCCAGCACCGGGCGGCCCATCGGATCGAACACGGCAAACATCCGCTGCGCGCGTTCGAGCGGATTGTCCGCACCAAGATAATGGTGCAAATCACCGAACCACGACCCCAGGACGGCGCCGAAAAGAATCGTCGAGATACCGCCGAGCAGGAAAAGGTTGGCGAACTGCCGGATGTGGGCGTAGGCCCGTGCCCGCGCGCGGATATACAAGCTGAGCAAGACCAGCATCACGCCGTAGCCGACATCGCTGAAGCAGATACCGAAGAAGACCAGAAACGTGACCGTCAGATAGGCCGTGGGGTCAAAGCTGTTGTAGCGCGGCAGGCCGTACATGGTGATGAGGAAGGAAATAGGCCGGATGAGTCGCGGGTGCGTCAGGCTTACGGGCACGTCTTCGTGGAGCGCGGGCGGTTCGGTCGTCAGCGACGCGGAGTGGAACTCGTCATGTAGCAGCTTTTCGAGCCGCGCGAGGTCCCGCTCCCGCACATAGCCCCGAAGTACGCTCACCCAGTGGCCCTTCAACACCTGACTGTGCGCGAGCTGTTTCCGTTGCTCGCTCTCCCAGAAGGCCTTCAGCCCGAGCAGCGTGTGCCGCTGGACCGCGAGGTCCTGAAGTTTCCGAATGACGCCGGCCCTTCCTTCGCCGGCATGCGCGAGATCTTCGCGCAGTTTTGCCAGGCGCGCCGCCGCGGTGCCGTGAAGCCTGGGCAACACCACTTCCACGGCGCGCCATTCCTTGAGCAGCGCCGCGATCCGCGCCTCATCTTGAGGAAGAAAGGTGAGCCAATAGCGCGAAAGCGGCCCCCCGCGCAGTGGTTCGCAAGCCAGTACTTCAACCCCGGCCAAGGCCTCGAGGAACGGCTCTTGGGACTTCTTCGGCACGTCGACGAGCATGACGCGGATACGTTTCAGCCCGTGTAGCCGTTCCATGGACACAGCGACGGATTCGAAGGGCGCCAACTGGGAAATTTCTTGCTGGATCTGGGAGAGCAATCGCTCGTGATGGCGGTAGCCTTCCTCGAGCGTCTGGACACGGTGGAATAGGTCGTCCAGATCAAACTTTGGCACGGAATCGTGCAACTCCTGGGGATCGATGAGGAGCGGCAGGGGCGCCAGCCCGGCGACGAAGCTTTTCGGTTCGGGGGCAAACTGTTCGAACAGCCCGAGAATGAAATTGATCTTGTGCAGGTGCTCTTCGGCGTGGTGCGGATGGGCAACACCAGGCCGGAGCGGTGGGCCTTCCATACCGGTGGTCTTGGTGGCGTCCAACAACTCCACCACGCCCAGATCATTCAGGCGTGAAATGAGCCGGGCGGCCGAATGCGTCCGATCCACGACGGTTATTTTTAGCAGCGGGTCGATGGCCATCGACGTGCCTATCCATGTACCAGGGACGCCAGCACCTGACCGGCATACTGGTCAATACAGCGATCGTCAAGCCGATCCAAAACATCTAATTGCCGGCGCAGTGCGGCCTCGGACTTTTGCAGAGCTTCGGCCTGCCGCGCCTCCGCCGATTCGCGATACTCCCGGAGTCGCCCTGCCAGCCTCGATGCGGTTTCCGCGCGTTGTGCGGCGATCTGCTCGTGGCCTTCTTGCTCGATGCGGCGGCCTTCTGCCTGCGCGTCTTTCAAGACGTGATCCGCCTCGGCCTCCAGCGCCACAACCTGCTCAATGAGAGACCCCGCGCTCATGCACTTTCTCCGCTAATGGACGAGGAATGAATGCTAATCGCCCCCGGCGACGTGAAGAGTTTTCGGGCAAGGGGGGCTTGGGAAGCAATTATTTTACTGCACGCGGGGTGAGGTTTACAAAAAAGTGCGCGGGAAAGGACAGCAGAGACGACAGGGACAGCAGGGACGAATGGGACAAGCGGAGCAAGAGGAGCACGGGAAGCTGGTGCAGGCTACCGCAATCCCAGCACGTCCTGCATATCGTACAGTCCCGGCGCGGCCTTCACGGCGAAGCGCGCCGCGACCAGCGCGCCGCGGGCGAAATTGTCGCGGCTGTGCGCCTTATGTACCAACTCGAGGCGTTCGCCCTGGCCGATGAAACTCACCGTGTGCTCGCCCACCACGTCACCCCCGCGCACGGCGTGCAGGCCAATCTCCTGGCGCGGCCGCGCGCCCACCAGACCCTCGCGGCCATGGCGCGCATGCTTGGCATACTTAAGGCCCAACCCGGCGGCGGCCTGTTCCGCCAGGCGCACCGCGGTGCCGCTTGGGCTGTCTTTCTTTTGATTGTGGTGGATCTCAACGATCTCGACGTTATAGTCCAACCCCAGGATCTGCGCCACCTCGCGCGTCAACTTGAACAACAGGTTCACGCCCACGCTCATATTGGGCGCATAGACCACCGCCGACTGCTCGGCGAACGCCTGCAATTCCGCCAACTGCTCCGTGGACAACCCCGTCGTGCCCACCACTGCCGCTTTACGCTGCACCGCGGCGGAACGTACGTTGTCGATGCACGAGGCCGGCGCCGTGAAATCGATCAATACTTCCGCATGTTCGAGTTCCGCCGACGACCCGCCGACGACCACCGTCCGTGGCCGCCCGCTTTCCGCGCCCACCTGCAGTTCCGTCCCGGCGTTCTCCGGCACATCAAATGCCCCGGCAATCTCGATGTCCTCGCTCCCCGCCGCCAACTCCAGAATCCGCCGCCCCATCCGCCCACACGCCCCGGCCATACAGATCTTCATGCGAAACGCTCCTGTTCTTGAGACAAAGTATAGCCGCGGAACTGTGCGGTTTTCGAGAGGTTGCCGGCCTCCGCTGAGGGACAATCGCCTGACCCTAAGAACAGCAGTCCAATCGCAGATGACGCCGATGAGCGCAGATGCAAATGGCAGTCATTTTGAAAACTCTTGAGTTGATGCGATTATTTATGGATCGGCGTTCAATCCAGTGCTTCACCAAGATGGTTTCTCCTTACCGGGCAAAAAAGTCCTTGCATATCTGCGAATATCTGCGTAATCTGCGATTCAAATGCCTTTTCCAGGCAGACAGGACCATAGCGGGCAAGTCGTCCACATTCCCGCAGCCATGCTTATACGATAAGGGCTGTTGGAATGTAGGTAACATGGGAGAAACAAAAGGGCAGCGCCGGGATTTCGGCAAGCCTGAACTTCCGAAAGAAACCGGCGATGCCCGTCTTAGCAGTTTCCCGGAGATGTCACTCTGAGTCCTCGGGGCAACTCAGAACTCACAACTCACAAAGTCAGGAACCAGCCGCTCAGCGCGGCCCAGAATCGGGAGAAGGGCGTTTCGCCGGGGTACTTGATGAAGCCGACGTGCCCGTCCATGTAAAGGACATTGCCGCCGCCGGGGATGTGGTTCATGAGCGAAACGTTCCCGGCATTGACGTCGTCGAACATGATCCAGATTTCACTCTGGGCCTCGGAACTGGCGGCCGGGTTGTTGATGTCGGTGATGAGGAAGCGCTCGATGCCTTCACGGAGGCGCAAACCGAGTTTCACCCCGCCGGTTTCGAGGTCCGCGCCCCAGACGGCGCCATTCCCCGCCGCGGCCCATTCGTTGGTAATCCGCGTGAGCGTGCTGGTGAGGGCCGTCAGGAAATCCGGGTTCATGTAGGTGACGACCGTGTCGACCGTGATGGCGCCATCATTAATCTGCGCCGGATTCAGCGCCATGCTCTTGTCGGGGATGTAATTCGCCACGTAGTTATAGGAGGTGGACCGGTAGCGGCAGGGATTGAAGCGGCCGGTCTCCAGGTTTTGCGGCGTATACCAGTCTGCCTGTTCCGCCTGGGAATCCGACGGACACACGAGGACATTGTCATCCGTCAGGTATTCCGGAAAGATCGAACGCGCATCAACGGCAACCTCGAGGCTGTCGCGGCGGTCACACGCGTCGTTCTTCCACATTTGGAAGGGCGGAAACATCTCGCCGCGCGATTCTCCGGTGTACATCTTGAGGATGACCCCCATCTGCTTCAGATTGTTCTGGCAACTCGCGCGGCGCGCGGCCTCCCGCGCTCGCGACAAGGCCGGCAACAGGATGGCGGCCAGAATGCCGATGATGGCGATGACCACCAGCAATTCAATCAGCGTAAAGCCCTGTTTTCTCATGGGTACACTCCTTCTCTCTGTTGCATTGGATTGCTGAACGAAAGGAGATGGAGGCACCAAGTCCCCCGAAGCTCCCCCGAATGAAACGCTGAACGGACAAATCCTTCCCCCGGCTGAGAACTGCAAATCTACCCCTATGGTAGATCAAATATCGTGGTTTGCCAATAGTTTTTTTCTGGGTTCCGGGTTCCAGGCCGAAAACCCAGAACCCGTAACCCGAAACTCGTGACCCGTATCTCGGAACTGACTACAGCGTCAGGAACCAGCCACTCAGCGTCACCCAGAACCGCGAGAAAGGCGTGGCACTGGGATATTTGAGGAATTCGACGTGGCCGTCCATGTATAAGACGTTGCCACCACCGGGGATATGGTTCATGAGCTCCACCGCGCCCGCATTCACGTCGTCCCAGATAACCCAGATCTGGCTCTGGGCCTGAGAGGACGCCGCCGGATTATTGATGTCGGTGATGAAGAACCGCTCGATCCCCTCCCGCAGGCGCATGCCGACCACTTGCCCGCCGCCCTCCAGGTTCTGGGAGAAGACGGCGGCGTTGCCGTTGGCCTGCCACTGGCTCGCAATCTGCGTGAGCGCGTTTACCAAGGCGTTCAGGTAATTGGGATTCATGTACGTAGGAACATTGTCCACCGTAATGGCGCCATTGTTGATGTCCGCCGGGTTCAGCGCGATCATGTCGTCCGTGGAATAGGTCGCCACGTAATTGTAGGAACTGGCGTCCAGTTTGCAGGGATTAAAGCGCCCGGTGTCCAAGTTTTCCGGCGTGTACCACCCCTCCTGGCCGTTGTCCGAGTCAGACGGGCACACCAGCACGTTGTCGTCTGTCAGGTACTCGGGGTAGATGGCGCGGCCATCGAGCGTCACGATCAGGCTGCCTGCGCGGTCGCAATTGTCCCCGCGGTACTTCTGAAAATCAGGAAACAACTCGCCTCGCGCTTCTCCCGCGTACATTTTGAGCACGATGCCCAACTGCTTGAGATTGTTTTGGCAACTGGCGCGCCGCGCCGCCTCCCGGGCACGGGCCAGGGCGGGCAGCAAGATGGCCGCCAGAATGCCGATGATGGCGATGACCACGAGCAATTCAATGAGGGTAAATCCACGCTTGTTCATGTTCTGCCTCCCAGAAGAAAGAGTCCCTGCACACGCCATGAATACTCAGGCCAGCGGCCTGACGAAAAACGCTGCAATCACCCACCAAGCTGGAAACAAGCACACCCAGTCTGTCATGAACTACCGGTCGGTATCATATACCCAAAATCTACTTTTGCCAACCCCTTTGTAGTGGCGCGCTCGCCGGGCGCGCCACTTCCCCGCGCGAGGATCGAGCCGATACTCAGTGTCCTGTCCGCGCTCCTTCCGCTCGCGCTCGGCGAGTGCGCGACTACTCGGCGCGCGACTACCAGGAAAAGCGAACCAGAAATGACTGCTGGCCCGCGGCGGCGTTAATACGTGCGGTCAAACGGCTTACACCCGTGTTGGGCTTCTCGGGCGCGGGTTGTTCGGCGGATTCCACGCTCCATTCGCTCCCCTTGGGCCTCACCAGCGTCACCGTCATGCGCTTGCCGTCCTGCGTCAACACGGCTTCCTGGCCATTCAGGGCGATCTCCGCGTCGGTCGTCATGCCCCAGACAATCTCCGCGGGTTGCTCCAGCCTGAAAATGTCCTGGCAAAGTACCGCCGTTCTCTTGTCCACCAAAGATATTCGCCGCGTCACCTTCTTCGCGCCGGGATACGCGCCGCTCAAGTCAATCGTGACGGATGGCGACTTGCCGCGCTTAAAGTCCGCCACCGTGGCCTCGGCCAGGACGCGCTGATCGTGCCCGTTCATCAGGGGCACGTTATGGCTGGCCGAGCGCATCCGGTAGTACTGCCAGCGCTTGCCGCCGGGCATCTTGGCGAAGTACCCGGGCAGGTTGTAGTCGTCGGAGCCGAGGTCGCGCGCCCAGCGCACCCCAAGGGCATCCAGTTCGAAATTACCCAGGTCGAGGTGCCCATGATTGACTTGGTTGTAGCCACCTTTCACGCCGACGAACAGCGCGTTGGGGTCGTCCCAGGCACTGCGGAAGACGGCGACGGGCACGGGGCCGCGGAAAAGTCGATCGAGATCCAGTGCGGGTTCCTTTCCCGAGGGTGGGAGGTACCACATCACGTGCTGCGGCGTGGCCTCGTGCTGCTCGAGGGCCGCATGTTCCAGGTCGGAAATGGTGCTGTTGTTGTACGTTTTGGCCAGCCAGAACATGCAGGCGGCCGTATCGCGCTTGTTGCGTTCCCCGCTATCGGCAAAGTTCAGGAACAGGCCCGTGGCGCCCGTGGCGTAAACGGGAAAGAGGCCCGTCTCGGCCATGCCGGGAAACTTAGACAGCCCGAAGTCCGTGCCGAGCGCGGTGTTCAACGCGCCAAGCCCATGGGCGGTGTAGTTGGTGGCGTACTCCCAGTAGCTGGGGCCTTCCGGCCAGGCGCCGTCCGGCGCGTAGGTCACAAGCGCGTGCGGCAAGGACTTGCACGCCAGCGGAAGGATTCTCTCCGCATAGTCGGGGCGCGTCTCCGCGATGGCCAGGGCGCCGATAATAAGACCGCTGTTGCAGACCTGGTTCCAGTTGTGTTCCGAATCGGGCCAGCCGGTCCACGCCTCATACTCCTCGATCCCTTCCTGGAGGCCGTATTCAATCAACTTCGCCACGAGCAACTCCTTCGTACCGGCATCGAGCCAATCGTTCAGCCAGTCATAACCGATCGCCACCGCGTGCGACATTTCGGCCACATCGAGAAAGTGCGAATCATTCCAGTCTTTGAAATTGCAGACCGTGACCAGATTGCCGCGGGCGGCTTCCGCAAAGCGCGTCTCGCCGGTCCAGCGGTAGGCCAGCGCCAGAGCGTACGTACGGCGGAGGCATTCGCGGCTCACATGGAGCAGCCGCGGCCCCTGTTTGTCGTAGGTCAGCGCGGGCGCGGCGAGCAGCTTCTCCGCCTGCGCGAGCACCTGCTGCACATAACGCGCGAGTGTCTTGTCCTCCGCCGCGCGCGCTTTCAACGCCTGCAACGCACTCGCCGGCAACATCAACCGCGGATGTTCCGGGCGCAGCGTGGCCAGCGGTTCCGCCGGCGGTTTGATCTCGGGCGGCGATGCGGCGGACAGGGCGCCCGGCGCCACGAGCAAAAAGACGAGTGAGTTGCGGCACAGTGTGGTAATCGACATGGTCCCCTCCTGGATGGACACAATGGACGCAATGGAAAAAGCAAGAACCGGCTCGCCCTCCCATAACCGTATGGTAGCGCGCCCGGCGGTGCTTTTCGAGTGTGTAGAAGGGTGGCATCATTTTCGGAGTCCATGTGTGAATGGGAGCCGGAAGCGACTGAACACAGCGGGAGTGGATGTGATGGTCAAGTTGTTGCCAGTGAAGGACTTCGTTAGCGGGAGGCATGCTGGCACCGGCATTGCTCCTGGGGAGTCAGGCGGTGTGCATTGGGTCACATCGCTGCCACCGGAGGAGTTCTCAATATGCAGCGTGCAAAACGTACCGCGGTACGCCCGGATCCCAATCCGCGCATTCCGCCAGAAGAAACGGAAGCCGCCGCCATGTATGGCGTCGAGACGGCCGAGGACGTGATTCATGGCCGAGACCAGGCGGACAGCCTCTTCTCTGACCCGATGATTCTGGATGAGAACGAAGGGGCGCCCGCGGAGAAGCGATGAAGGCGGTAGACGGATCCCCGTTGGCTCTCTTGATGTAGATCGCCGGCGAAGCCCCAAGGAGGCCACATGTTACGCAGTTTAACGACGCTGCAGGGTTATGTCATCGAGGCGAGAGACGGACACGTGGGACGAATACGCGATTTTCTCTTTGAAGACGACACGTGGGAAATTCGTTATCTTGTCGATGATACCGGCCACTGGCTGCCCGGCCGGAAGGTGCTGATTCCCACTTCCATTATCGAAGACCTGGACTGGCGCGACGAGGCCATTAAGGTGCCGATGACCAAGGAAGAAATCGAAAACGGGCCCGGCATCGAGACGGATGCGCCGGTCACTCGGCAAATGGAGATGGCATTGTTTGAGCACTACCGCTGGATACCCTATTGGGCGCCATATGGAATGGCCCAGCCGATGATCGTGCCGATTATGCCCGGCGCCGCCATTTCCCCGGCGCCGGAGTTTGAAAGCGACACGCATCCGCCGGTGCGCGAGGAACGCAGTGCAGACCCGCATCTGCAAAGCTTCAACGATGTGATGAGCTTCCATGTCATGCACGAGGGCGAGGATCTCGGCCGGATGTCGGACATGATCTTCGATGATGCAACGTGGGAGGTCGCCTCGTTCGTGTTTGATACGGGCCAAATGCTGATGCGCGGCAAGCGCATCCAGGTGGAGGCCGAGCGCGTGCGCGGGATTCTGCCGGATCAGGGCAAAATCACCGTGGACATGACCAAAGAGGAAACGGAGACGTGTCCCTCTTTCAATCTGACCCAGTTGATCCAGGAACAATTGAAACCGGAACACGCACCGGGCGTACACGCGGGGAATGTGCGGTAAGACCAGCCTTGAGGCCCAAGCAGGAAACCACCCTGGGAGAAGGCGCTACTCAGTGGCGCAAGGCTTGGGCAAGCTTTTCAGCAAACGCGGCGGCCTC
>JACPGD010000334.1 GCA_016182645.1 Candidatus Hydrogenedentota bacterium
AAGGAGAAAGCTGGAGAACACGATGAGCAACGGAAGAGCATTAACGGCAGTAGCAACGACAGGCCACGCTTGATACACCCCCGGCGCCACCTCGACATGCGCCGACCCGAGAGGCTGGGATCCGGCCCAGGATTCCACGGCCGGTACCGCCACGTAACTGCGGCTGTGGGTGAGATAAATCAGCCCAGCCGCCGCCATCACGAGCATCGCGCCGGTCATCAGCACGAGCGTTACCGCCATCAGTTTGCCAAGCAGACGCATCTAACAAGCCTCCCCTGCGGGCGCCCTCCAGGCGCACCATTCCAGCATACACCTCAACTTCTTAAGTTGCGACGTGGAAGGGCAGGCCTAGGCCTGTCCCTGGGGGGCTTGTGCCTTGCGCTGCTTCAGCTCGGTCAACTCACGCTCGATGTCTTCATCGCCCTCGAGCGCGGCGAACTCGTCGCTGAGCGTGGGCTTGCGCGCGTAGTTCACGAGCTCGCCTTCCGCTTCCATGCGGTCAATGCGCTGCTGGAATTCGTCAAAGCGGAAGAACGCGTCGGACGTGTCGAACTTGCGAATGCCCTGCTCGGCCCGCTTCTTGTTCTGCGCGTGGCGGTGCCGTTGGATCAGGATGCGCTGCTTCTCGCGCGCGGCGCCCAGCTTGTCCTCGAGCTGCATGATGTCGTTCTGGTACTGCTGGATCAGCGCCTTCGCCTGATCAAGCTCGTTCTCGAGCGTTTCGCCGCGCTCGACGTAGCGCCGCTTCTCCTTGAGCGCTTCGCGCGCCAGGTCTTCGCGGCCCTTGTCGATCGCAAGCTGGGCCTTGCCTTCCCAGTTCTTCGCGTGGTCGACCACGCTCTCCATCTCGCGCTGGATCTTCTTCTTCGTCGCCATCGCTCCGGCGCAATTGGCCTTGATTTCGATCAGCGTGTCTTCCATCTCGCGGATCATCAACTTCACCATCTTTTCCGGGTCTTCCGCCTTGTCGAGCATGGCGTTGATGTTCGAGCTGATGATGTCGCTGACTCGTGTAAAGATACCCATTGTCGGACCTCCCTAGACCGCCTGTTGCACTGCGGCGGCCGGTTCCCAGCCTGCACTTTCCAATGGGCGGAAATGCGGCCACACATTGGAAGATACCTCGCTGCCCGCGGCAATATTCGCGGGCGGCATCGTGTCCAGCCCCTGATAGCCGAGCGAGGCAAACGCGAGCGCGGTTTCCGGCTGCTCCCGGCGCACATGAATGCCCGCCAGGAATTCCGCCGCGCCCTTCATCTGGCACCACATCACGCGCGCCGCGACGCGGATCGCGTCCCCAGACAGGGGAGAGGCAAACTCGATCTCGAGTTGCCGCCCTGGCCGCAGGTAGCGCCCCAGCCGCAGCTTCGCGCCGACCCGGCTCACGTCCAGCCAGTGGGCCGCGCCGCACTCCCCACCATCGTAATGGTAGGTCAGCGTGCCGCTCGTCCCGATCCGGCGTTCACGTATTTGTTGGGTCGAATTCATGGTGCTGCTCCCGTCCATCAGAGGCTTAACACGGCTGCCATAGTGCAAGGCCGGTGCCAAGCCGACAAAGGTTTCTTAACCTATATAAACCCAAGTGCTTATGCATAGTTCCCTCCCCGATCCAAGGCCGTGGGCAAGACGCAAACATCGCCAACATGTTGCGAGTTCGCGCCACTTCGTAGTAGGATTTGCCATGCCTGAGTCTTTGATGATCTGTAGACCCTCCGGGTTTAGGGCTGTTCCTGTGCCCGGAATGGGAAGAATAGGAAGAATGGGATTCATAGAGGTGAACCTATCTGATGCCGCCGGTCAGACCAATGGGCCGTAATGTCCCTATCTGTCCCATTCTTCCCACACTTCTTATACTTCCCATAAGGTCCCCTTCACCATGTACGCCCCCTCCACCAAAGATCGCGACCGCCCCACGGAACCCTCCGCCCACGAGGCCCTTGGCCAGTCCGAGGTTTTTCTCACGCTCCAAGAGAAGTTGTCACTCGTGGCGAAAGTGGATCGGCCGGTGCTTATTGTCGGGGAGCGCGGCACCGGCAAGGAGTTGGCCGCGCGCCGCATTCACTTCCTGTCCCGGCGCTGGCAGGAACCGCTGATTGAATTGAACTGCGCAGCGTTGGCGCCGGGACTCATTGAGTCGGAGCTCTTCGGGCACGAAGCCGGTGCGTTTACCGGCGCGATGGGCCGGCGGCGCGGTTGCTTCGAAGGCGCCGACGGCGGCACGCTCTTCCTCGACGAACTGGGCAACATCCCCCCCTCGGTCCAGGAGAAAATCCTGCGCGTGGTCGAGTATGGCGAATTCCGCCGCGTCGGCAGTTCAGAATCCGTCCGTGTCGACGTGCGCATTGTCGGTGCGACCAATGCAGACCTGATTCGCCTCTGCGATGAAGGCCGTTTCATGCGCGACCTGCTCGACCGCCTGTCCTTCGAGGTGCTCTATGTGCCGCCACTGCGCGAGCGCCAGGAAGACATCATGCTGCTCGCGAACCACTTTGCCGCGCGCATGGCGCATGAGTTGGGTTGGGCAGGCGTGCCGGAATTCAGCGAGGAAGTCACGGCCCAGTTCGAGGCGCACCCGTGGCGCGGCAACGTGCGTGAGCTGAAGAATGTCGTCGAGCGCGCGGTCTACCAGTCCTCAAGCCGCCGCATTGCGCAGGTTGTGTTTGACCCCTTCCAGTCGCCCTATGCTTTGTTGGACTCGCCTCTCCCCGCACGTGAAGCTGACGACGACCATGGATCCCCGGCGGTCTCAGCCCGCCCGCCGAGCGTCAACGCATTTGAGCGCCCCTTCAAGGAGGCGGTCGAATGCTTTGAGAAGGACCTCCTTTTCAAAGCCCTCGAGTGCGCGCGCTACAACCAGCGGCAGGCCGCGAAGCTGCTTGGTCTGTCCTATCACCAGTTTCGGGGCGTCTACCGAAAGTACAGCGATGGGCCTGCGGAGTAGGGCCGCGCGCACGTCGCGGATTTTGAGCGAGGCCCCCGGGCCGGTATTGTGGATGGTTGCCATCGGCTGCTGGCTGCTCCTCGCCGTGAGCATGGGCTGGTATTACACCATCACCTACTTCGGGCGCGTCGGGTGGCCCATGCCTTCGGTCGAGACAGCCGGGGCGCTGCTCTTTTATTACTTCTCCGTGCTGAACGTGGACACGGAAATCCAGACCGTCCACTGGCTGATCGCGTATCCGCTCGCCGGTGCGGTTTGGGTCGTCCTAATCCAGGTCGTACATCGAAATGCGCCAGACAGGCCTCGGCCAAGTTTGGTCGCCGCCGCATTTTCGCTGTGCACGCTGCCGCTTTCGCTGCCCGCCCCCTACCTGGCGTGGCTGGCGGGGCAGCGTGACAGCGCCTGGCACTGGCAGCGCATGATCGAGGTGGCACTGCGGCGCGGCAACCTTGCGCCGTGGCCGTGGTTAAGTCCTGGGTGCATTCTGTTGGCACTCGCGGCCTTTTTCCTGCACCTCTCCCTGTACCGCCGCCTCTACCCGGCCACTTTGATCACCGCTACCAAGCACTACCTGATCACCGCCATTGGCTTTGTACTGGCCGTGTCGAGCTTCGGGCTGCTCCTTTCCTTCCCACTGCGCGCCTGGCTCGAATGAAACTGTGCGCCGGGCATCTGGGCGCTCTTGCTGGACTTGACCTGAGCACTGATTTGCGTATATATTGCAAATTGACTGCAAATTGGACGATGCCGCCATGTACGTTCGCCGCACCATGGAAAGTGTGCTCCGGAAGGTGCAGAAGCAATTCCCTGTGCTGCTGGTTACCGGACCGCGCCAGGTGGGCAAGAGCACGCTCCTCCAAAACATGCAATCAAAACGGCAGCGCAGTGTCACTTTGGACGACCCCATGGCGTGGCGGCTCGCCAAGGAGGAGCCCGGGCTTTTCTTGCAGCGTTTCCCGCCTCCTGTGATCATTGATGAAATCCAATACGCACCGGAGTTGTTGCCGCACATCAAGATGGCAGTGGACACTGAGCAGTCGCCAGGAATGTTCTGGCTGACTGGCTCCCAACACTTCCACGTCATGAAAGGCGTCTCCGAGTCCCTGGCGGGGCGCGTGGGAATCCTCAATTTGCTGGGGTTTTCGCGCCGCGAAGTGTCCGGGGGCTCTGAGACGGCGCCGTTCCTGCCCGTGCCCCAGCTTCTCCAGCGGCGTCTTGCCCATCAAGCCCCATTGGGCCTGAAGGAAGTTTACGCGAGAATCTGGCGCGGGTCTTTTCCTACGGTTGTGCTGAATGAGGACATTGATCGCGACTTCTTTTACCAGTCGTATGTCCAGACTTACATTCAACGGGATGTACGCGATTTGGCGCGGGTGGGAGATGAGATGGCCTTCCTGCGCTTCTTGCGCGCCGCCGCCGCACGCACCGCGCAACTGCTGAACTTGTCGGAACTCGCGCGCGATGCCGATGTGTCCCCAAACACGGCCAAGTACTGGCTATCCATTTTGCAGACGTCAGGAATTGCTTATCTTCTGGAGCCATTTCACACCAACGTAACCAAGAGAATGGTCAAGGCCCCAAAGTTGTACCTGCTGGACACGGGCTTGATCAGTTATTTGACCGAATGGACCAGTCCGGAAACACTCGAGGCGGGCGCGATGGCTGGCCCGATCCTTGAGACTTGGGTGCTGACAGAGATCATTAAGACCTATTGGCACCACGGAAAGCGCGCTCCCCTGTATTTCTACCGGGACAAGGACCAGGTTGAAATAGACTTTCTGATCCATCAGGACGGGACCCTGTATCCCCTCGAGTGCAAGAAGACAGCCTCGCCCTGCCGTGACACAGTGCGGCATTTTGAGTCTCTGGCGAAGCTGCGGCTTCCCGTGGGGCCAGGCGGCGTTATCTGCTTTGCGCCGGAGCGCATTCCGCTCACGGAGTCATTTCAGAGCATCCCGCTTGCTGCCCTGTAATCGTAGGCCGGCAGTTCCGCGCTCACCGAACGCAGGACTGGCTCTGAGCGCGATCCATAGGTTTGAGGCCGGATCAAGTCGCGCGCCCGGCGAGCACGCGACTACTTGGCCACAACTGAAAGTGGCTACTCGGCCAGCGGCAGCAGTTCCACCTTCCTGAATTCGATGGGATGGCTTTCCGACTGCAGCGAGATGTAGCCGTCGGAGATGAGGAGGTTGCCGTTTTTGATCAGAGGCTTCGCGTCATCATCCCTGACGTCGTACTGCGGCTTCTCGTATTCCAGGACGGTTTCGCCGTCGATACTATGCTTAATCGTGCCGCTGCCGTGCACTTCGATCTCCACAGTGACCCATTGGTCACCGTGATAGGTCTTGGAGGTCGAGTTATTGCAGTGTTGCGTAATCAACTGGCCTTTCATTTCGACGTTCGTGCCCGGCGTGCAGAGATTGGCGGTGTGGCGTTCTTCCTTGTCGTCGCCACCGAGAAACTGCACCTCGATGCTCACCGGAAAATCCTGGTCCTGCCCCATGCTTTTCGGGTCCTGGCAATGGAGCATGGCGCCGCTGTTCCGCCACGCCCA
>JACPGD010000347.1 GCA_016182645.1 Candidatus Hydrogenedentota bacterium
GGCAAAAGTCCTCAAAAGACGAAGCTATGGCTTTCACGACTTCGAATACTTCATCCTCAAAATCATGGGGGCCACCGGCGCCTTGCCGCCACTAAGTGCAATAACCCACACTATTCGGGAATGAGCTTGTTTTATGAATCTATCCTACAATTGGATACCGACTCCGTTTTGGCTGGTCTCCTGACCGCGCCGCGGGGCTGACCGAAGGCCGCCTCTCCCCTCCGCACATCGCGCTGTTCGTGGGCCATCGGCCAGGATCAGAGGAGACCTGCGGTCTGTCCGCTGGCTCGGTCAGGTGACCGGCCAGAACCAGGAGACCGGCCAGAACCAGAACCAGAGACAGAACCAGGGACAGGGGGAAAAGTGGGATTAAACTTGCTCTCGGCTAATCCCGCCCTTACCGATAGTTTTCCAGAGGTTCGGGTTCCTTGTGGGATTTGGATCCAGATGGCATCGGCGATGTTGACATAGAGGGCAAGGAGCAATTGAAGTAGACCGGCGAGGTGAATGACGGATTCAAACTGGGTGATAGGGGATGGTGAGGGAAGCGGGGAATGTGGAGGGAACCTATTTGGCGAGGACGACGTCTTCGGGCTGGATGTCGTAGTCGGCGGGGGCGGCGCCTTCGAGGGCGAGAAGGGTGCCGGTGCTAAAGGTGTCGTCGACGCCCAGGAGGACACCCTGATAGGCGTTGCTGGGGGGTTTGTATCCGAGAACCTGTTTTGTGGTGGGGTGTACGACGGGGACGGGACGGTAGATGAGGCATTTGTAGGATGTTTTCATGCCCTGGATGCGGCCGAGATCGGTGGTGAAATTCTCGCCGGTGTGATCGATGATGATGCCTTTGGCACGGGGGAATTCCTGGACAAGGCGGAGGGCGAGGTCGCCGGTGAGTCGCTCGATCTCGGTGATTGGTCCGGCAACTTCGACGCGGGAGGTGATGGGTTCGGTGGTTTCAGTGCTGACGCCTTCGAGGACGACTTCGACGGTTTCGGCGTCCTGGCGGACGCGGCCGGCGAAGACCGCTTCGGCGGGGAGGACGAGGCCCGTGGCCAGTTTCCTGGTGACGAGATCGGAGGCGGAGAGTTCCTGCTCAGCGAGGACGGCTTCCATTTGCGAGCGATCGACGACGCGAAAGCGTCCTTTGGCCCCGGCTATGAGTGGGTGATTTGCCAGGCCGTCGAAGACCTGTTGGGCGAGATCTGCTGTTTCCGGGTTGGGCGTGGCGGCGATGTTCCCGAGGAAGGCGACGCTCAAGCGGTCGGCCACATTTTCGACTTTCAGTTCCACGCGCGAGACATGCTTTTCATCGCTGCCTTGGTTGCCATTGGCATCGACGCCGGAAACATTGAAGGTGTTTTCGCCGGATTCAAGGGCAAAGCGGCGCGACAGATTCAGGACGTTGCGGGCGGGGATGACGGGGAGCGTTTCCCCGTTGAGCGTGACAGCCGTAAGGGGCGCGGAAGAGGACACGAGAACGGAGACGACGATTTCCTCGCTGAAGAACTGTTGGCCCTCGAGCAGGCTGGGCAACTCGGCGCGGAGTGCGCCTTCGGCAGTGGGCGTGGCCGCGAGGAGGAAAGCGCCGGCCACGGACGGAAGCCAATAGGGCCGGGGTGCGAAGAAGAACGCGGGCCCGGGCGTGGTGCGCGCCGCGCTGGGTGCGCCGGGCAGGGGTACCTCTCCCATGGTGACATTCCCCAAGCGGTCCACGGCGCGATAGACGAGGGGCGGCGTGAGGGCCGCATCCAGGGACAGACTGACGGTGGCGGCGGTGTTGTCCGCGGGAGCGGCGTGGAACTTTTCGTCCAAGACTTCGATGTATTCAATGCCAGAGGGATCGTAGACCACGCCGGCGAGCTGGCCGGGCAGCGCGGTCACTGCGTCGAAACTGACCGCCGGGCCGTCGACATCGTTGGAGAGCGCCACGCGGGATTCCATTTCGTTGCCGGCCAGATCGATGACGCGCACGCTGAGCGCGTTCTCGCCGGGCCTCAAGCGCACGGGGTGATGGAACTCGATGGTGGGGGCCGAGACGCGGACATCGACAGGCGCGTCATTCACGAAGACCTGGGAAACATAGTGGTCGTCGCTGGCGCGGCCGGCGAGATCGAATTCGAGAGCGGCGATTCCCTCGAGACCAGAGAGCACTTCAAAGGCGGGCGGCGTGTGGTCGCCGCCGGCGGCCGCGATCTTTTGGCGGCGAATCTGATCGAGAAAATAGGCGGCGCGGGCGCTGTGTTGCTGGCCGAGGCTGAGTTGCAATTCGGTGTCCGCGGTGTCCAGGTTGCCCTGATAGTAGGCGGCGATGCCCAATTCACGGTGGGGAAAGTAGTCGGGCAGGAAGTGGAGGCCATAGGTGCGCGGCCACAATTGATCTTTCTTGCGGGTGATGAGCGCCGTCCGGAAGTCCCGCTCCGCTTCGGCGTAGAACCCACCATCGAGGAGGGAGGCGCCGCGCGTGTAGTAGTTCCACCAGCGGCCACGGAAAGTCCCCGGCGTTGTGCCGTATTCGACGCCGTTACGGACGAATTGCGGCGTTTCCCCGCCCAGGTGGGCGCAGCCACCGAGAAGTGTGGCGCAAAGACCTCCCAGCATCAGGAAGCACAGAGTTAGCTGCCCACCTGGTATCTTCATGTTCCGGCCGTTCTTTGTTTCACGTACCAGGCGCTGCCCGGCTCAGTAGGCAAGTCTTGCAGCGCCAACCCGACGATCTCGACACGGGCGGAATCGGCGCCGAGGCCCTCGGTCACGGTCGCAGTGGCGCCCTCCAAGGGCGGCAGCGCAGGGTCGGCCAAGACGTCGAAGACCATGCTCTTTTCCAACCCGCACTGTGTGCCGATGTTGATGTAGGCGGCGTTCTCACGCTGATGCAGCCTGGCCTGCAGCGGGTATTCGCTTTTGGCCATGTCCTCCACGCGCTGGGTCAGGGCGGTCATCAAGGCGTCGATATCGTTGCTATTCGTATCGACCTCGAGGGCCTGAATCGGCCGATCATCGGTCGTCTCCGTATCGGCCGCATCCAGGAGAATCCGCTCTTTGCCACCCAGGCGGCGGAACTTTGGGGCGATCAGGACGCGCGCGCCCAGCACGTTCCCCAGATTCAATCTGCCGTTCTTTGTACTCAGCAGTCCTGAAAGTTCCTGTTCCGCGAGCACTTCCTGCAAAAGGCTGCGATCAACGACACTTAGGTGGCTGTTGAGACCGATGCTATCGCCCAAGGTGCTCGGGAGCAAGTCACCGAGGCCAGAATCGAGGGCGAAGGCAGTGACCGGTTGTTCGACCGGGAGAATGCACAAGGTGAGCGGGCGGCTGGTCCACGCGTCTGTGATGGGGGTGACGGCGCCTTCGCGCAGCATCTTGGTGATGCGTTGCGCCGCCTCCCGGATCTCGCTGCGTTTGGTGGCATTGAGTTGCTGGTTGATGATCTGAATGTAGGCATCAGCCACCTGTTGCTGCGGCCGGCCATTGGCCGACTGGAACTGTTTCAGTTGCTCGAAGATCGCCTGGGCTTTTTCGAACTGTTTGAGGCCGTAGTAGGCTTGGCCAAGCAATTGCAACGCTTCTGCAAATTGCCAGCCAAAATAGAATTTGTCGGTTGAAAGACCCGAAAGCCGATCGATGACCGCCTGCTGTTTTTGCTCGAGTGCCTCGATGCGGGCCAGGAGCACGTCGGGATAGGCGTATTTGCTGGCATGTCCCCGAGCCTCTTCGATGACCGGCTTGGCCTTGTTCGGGTCAGTTTCGGCCGCGACGGCGGCAAGACCTTCCGAGCGGAGTTCGGAGGATTCGGGGATGGTTTCGAAGAGGGGTGCGGCGTCTTGCGGCGCGCCCTGCAACAGGTGCACAAACCCTTGGCCATAGAGGGCGAAAGGATCGGCCGGGTGCTGTTCCAAGACCGATCTATAGAGGTTTTCAGCGCCCTGATAATCGCCCTCGTCCAGATCCTGGCGGGCTTCCGCCAGCACCCGGTTGTCCTGTTTCGCGAAGGGCCCGAGCACCAGCACGGCCACAATGACCAGCACGGCGGCCACGGCGGAGAGCCCGGCCGTAACGAGAGTCGTCCGCCTGCGCCGGGGCGGGGGAGGTGCAGCTTCGGCGGGTGCAGGCTGCGATCCGCGAGGTTCGAGAATGTCACGAAGCGCCTCCGCCAAGGCGTCCGCGTCGATAAACCGCTCATTTCGGTTGTGGGCGGTGGCCTTGGCGACGACGGCGGCGATGTCGGGCGGGATACCGGGCATTTCGTCCTGGAGCGGACGGAAGATATTGTTACGGATATTCTGGAAGAGTTCGGAGGTGGTCCTTCCGGCAAAGGGCAGTTTTCCGCAAAGGAGCTGGTAGAGCGTGACGCCAAGCGAGAAGATGTCGGCGCGGCCATCGAGTTCGCGGCATTCGACTTGTTCGGGCGACATGAAAGGGGGCGACCCGGCGATGACGCCTTGGCTGCTGCCTTGCAGTTTCTGCAGGTGGGCGATACCGAAATCGACCAGCTTGACGGTGCGCCCTTCCTCTTCGAGAAGGATATTGGCAGGCTTGATGTCGCGATGGAGAACGCCTTGGCGGTGGGCATGGCCCAGCCCCTCCGCAGCGGTCCTCGCGATGCGCAGAGCGACTTCGGGAGGCAATCCATTCGGATGCGTCTGCAAGAGATCGGCGGCACTGGACTGGATGTATTCCAAGACAAAATAGGGACAGCCGTCGACGTCGCCGAAGCGGTAGATCTGGACAACGGCGGGGTGCTTGCTGAGGGCGGCGATGACGCGCGCTTCTTGCTGGAAGAGTTCCATGCCGGTGGCGTCGAGGGGATTATTCAACATCTTGATCGCGACTTCGCGATCAAGGGCTTCATCATAGGCCTTGTACACGGTGCCGAAAGTACCGCGGCCGAGGATCCCTTTCAATACGTAGTCGCCAATGCCGCGCGTGAGCAGCTTATTCCAACGCGTTTGTTCGGATTCATCGGGCGAAAAGCATTGCCGTTCCGGCGGCGGCGTGGCTACCGTGGCCTGACCGAAATCGAGTACTTGTTCTTCGTTCGCGCTGGCATCATCCATGGTTCACACTCTCGTCAACAGTTCCCACTGTTCCCCCGCAATCGAGCGCAGACGCTCCAGTTCACGTTCGGATTGCGCGTCCTTCGGTTCGTGGAGCCATTTCCGCAACTTGTGCAATTTGTTGTGGATCGTCTGATAGGGTTTGCACGCGCGCCGTGCCACCTCGCTGAGGTTGCCGGCGCACGCGGCCAGCATGGTCACAAAGTACTCGCGCTCGAGTTCCAGCATATACTCGTCCCAGGCCTTGGTGGCGGCCGGCCGGTGATGCGTGGGCGCGACGGTCACGGCGTTAATCCCAAGTCCTCTGAAGAAGCCTTCGGACAGGTCCTCAACGCCGATGGCCTCCGCACCGGCGGGCGACAAGGCATAGGCCACGTCAAGACATTGCATCAACTCGCGGATATTGCCCGGCCACGTGTACGCCTTGAGCAAGTTTAGCACGGACGCACTGACCTGTTTAGACCCTTCCTCCCGGTGGAGCTGATTAAGCTGCATGATCCGCTGTTCGATGAGATGGGGCACATCTTCCTCGCGGTCACGCAAGGGCGCCAGCGTGATCGTGAACGCGCCGACGCGGTACCAGAACTCGTAGAGCAGGCGGCCTTCGGCGCAGAGGCCTTTGGGGTCTTCGCTGGTGGCCAGAATGATGTTGCAGTTGGTCTTGCGGGTGGTATCGCTGCCGAGGCGGCAGAACTCACCGGTGTCCAGCACCTTGAGTAGTTTGCTTTGAAAGTCGGTGGAAGTTTTCCCTATTTCGTCCAGGAATAGGGTGCCGGTGGAAGCGACTTCAAACCAGCCGCGCTTGCTGGCGAAGGCCTTGTCATGCGCGCCCTTTTCATAGCCAAAAAGTTCCGATTCCGCAAGTGTGACCGGGATCGCGGCGCAATTCAGTTCGTAGAACGGCTGGTTGCCACGCTCCGAAAGGCGGTGAATGATCCGGGAGAGGACGCTCTTGCCTGTGCCGGTCTCGCCGAGGAAAAAGACGACGCCCAGCTTGTTGCCCGCGCGCCGCGCGCTCAAGTAGCGGGTGGCCGCCAATTCGGAATAATAGAGGGCCTTGTAATGACGCTCGGAAATGCCCCAGAACCCTTCTTCCTGACAGACATCCAGCATTCTCGCGGAAGGCCGGTGGGGCAGGAGTTCGGTCGTGGCGGCACGGCGGGACTCGACTTCCTGCAGCGTGATCATCATCGGCTGGAGAACGCGCAAAGCCATGCTGACCAGCGCATCGGCCTCGCCGAGGGCGGCCCCTTCGGCAACCAGGATGCTGCGCGTCGCCCGCACGACCGTCAACGTGGCGCTATTCAGCGGCGGGGTGGCCACGATCCAGTTCGTATGGCGGCAGTCGCTGCTTGAAAGGTGGATACAGTGCTCCGCACAGCGGCGTTGGACCACATCTATCCCCGCGGCCAACAAGGTCTCCGTGGAATTCAATTCGGGGGATAGCGCCGCTTGAAGGGACGGCCACGGCACGTCAAATTCGACCCGCACATCGTGGGCGTGCAGAAACCGGACAAGGTAGCGCTCGAGCGACTCCGCCAGTTCCTGGGGACGGCGTGCTTGCGCGGCGGCCTCGAGAACATTGAAGAGGGTGCCGAGCCAGCGGAAGTGCTGGCGCACCGCCTCCCACTCGCGCGCACTGTACAGGGTGCTCGCCAGAACATCGTTAGGCGTGGCGGCGGGGTCGTCATGATTGATATTGCGCAGCCGCCGGAGGACGTCTGGGCTGGCTTCACAGAACTCGGCGCGCAGGGTCAGGGCGCCGAGACGAATATTGCAGGGCACGGGGACGCGCACCGCGTCGAACACAAAATGACCATTGACCGAGGTGAAATTGTGGGAGTCGAGGTCTTCGATCCAGATCTCATCGCCATGCTGGAATAAACGCGCATGTACCCGCGACACCGAGTGCCGGATCTCGTCGGAGACCGACTCCGGCACCGTCAGATCAGCCTCAGCCGAACGCCCAATCGAGACGGAGATCGGCCGCGACAGGTCGAGCACCCACCAGGGTTCCCGTTCTTCCGGCAGCGCAATGGATAAGGCTTTTGCCATAGGCCCAACACCTGCTTTGCGGCGCGGCTTCCCCCTGGCAACGTCCAGCTGTTTCGCCGGCGGGGTTGCCGGAGTCCGGCGCGTCTCACCCACTTTCGAGACCTCAGACATCCTAGTCCTCGTGGCAGTGCCTCAGGTGCAAGTTTTATACCAGAGCGCTTCCCCTCAATTCACAGCGACTCTATCATATTGAGGGAGTTGACAAAAGCGCGCTCAGGGCAATACCTTTGGGCACGTGCCTACCCCAAAGGCACTACGCTCACGGAGGGAGAA
>JACPGD010000348.1 GCA_016182645.1 Candidatus Hydrogenedentota bacterium
AGTGGCGCCGTGGCGCTGCTGGTGGCGCCCGCCCAGCGCGCCGCCCTGGCGTCATATCTTGGCCGCGCCGTCATCTGCGGCATCCGGCCGGAGGATTTTGAGGAAAACGCCGCACAGCAACCGGCGCCCGGGCGCAGCATTTGGGCCCCACTCGAAGTCGTGGAGCCGATGGGGTCCGAGATCAACCTCTACCTCAACATTGGCGGTACCCTCGCCACCGCCAGAATCCGTTCGGACGTTCAGCCCCGGGAAAATGCACCCCATGTGCTGGATGTCAACATGGACAAGGCCCACTATTTCGATCCCACCAGCGGCATGACCCTCGTCTGAAGGAGATCTGTCGGCAATATCGACTGGGCATGGACACTTAAGGGGCTGGAGACCCGGTTCGAGGAAGAACGACAAACGTGGCAGTGGCGGACAGCGGCGGTACGCCGAACATCTCTACTTCTGGGCAAGGGACGAAGCCGCGCAGACTAAGCGCATACCTGCGGGACGCGGCGCCCTTCTTCGCTCTCGCTATCCTTGTTATGGCCGATTTCGGGCAGGCGTGGCAGTTTGCGTTTTTAGATTACGACGATCCGCGGCTAGTGACGGAGCACCCGGAGGTGGCGCAGGGGTTGTCGGCGGCATCGGTGCAGTGGGCATGGACGCATTTCCATTTTGGCGTGTGGATGCCGTTGACGTCACTGTCGCACTTGCTGGATGTCTCGCTGTTTGGGGACTGGGCGGGGGGACATCATCTGACGAGTGTATTGCTTCACACCGTGAATGCGGCCCTGTTGTTTCTGGCATTGCGGCGTCTGACGGGATGCTCCGGGCGGAGTTTCTTTGTGGCGGCGGCGTTTGCGGCGCATCCCGTCGTGTGCGAGCCGGTCTTGTGGATTGCGAGCCGAAAGGACGTGCTCAGCGCATTGTTCTTCCTGTTGCTGTTGCTGGCGTACCGGGCGTACGTGGAGCGGCCGGGGCTGCGCCTGTACCTGTTGGTGCTGGCGAGTTTGTCGGCGGGGCTGCTGGCGAAGCCGATGCTGGTGACGGCGCCGTTTGTATTGCTATTGCTGGATTACTGGCCCTTACGGCGCCTGAATTCCCGAGCGGATTTCGGGCGGCTGCTCAAGGAGAAGGTCCCCCTCTTGGGGCTGGCCGCCGTGGCGGCCGGCGTTGCGTTTTTCGGTCAGCGTAGTCTCGACGCGATGACCGGTCTCGCCAGTTACCCGCTCTGGCTGCGGGTGGTCAATGCTGTCGTCAGCTATTGCCGGTACTTGTACCACGTGATCTATCCGGTGCCGCTGGCCGTGCATTATCCGCCGGTGTTTGGCTGGCTTCAGGGCTGGCAAGCCATCGGCGCGTCCCTCCTGCTGCTTATGATAACGGCGCTTGTGTTGTGGCTTCGGCGTGAGCGCTATCTGCTGGTGGGCTGGTGCTGGTTTCTCGGCATGCTGGCGCCGGTCATTGGCATCGTCTATTTCGGGCATGCGTCAATGGCCGACCGCTTCCTGTATCTGCCGGGCATCGGCCTGTATCTGATGGTGGCGTGGGGTGCGCCGCGCCTGCTGGATAGCTGGCCCCGGGCAAAGCCTGTGCTTGGCGTGGCCGCGGCGGTGGTGGTGTTGGGGCTGGCAGTGCTGGCGCACTGGCAGGCGCGGTTCTGGCGCGACACGGAGTCGCTCTGCCGGCGCGCGCTGGTGGTGACGCGCAACAATGACGTGGCCCTTACCCTCCTGGGCGACCGGCTGCTGGCCGAGGGCCGGGCAGCGGAGGGTCTCCCCCACCTCCGGGAGGCCATGCGCCTGAAACCCGATCTCGCGGCGCGTTACTACGACCAGGGCACGCGATGGCTCAATCAGGGCCGGTACGAGGACGCGGAGCGCAGCTTGCTCGTGGCCGTGGAAGGCCAGCCCGGCGATGCGCAGGCGCAAACCAACCTCGGCGTGGCCCAGCTTCAGAATGGGAAACTATATGAGGCCATCCCGCATCTGTCCGAGGCGGTCCGGTTGGAGCCGATGCGGGTGAACGCGCGCATCAATTATGGCGTGGCGTTATTGCGCGCGGGCGAGAAGGTCGCGGCGGCGGAAGAATTCCGGACGGCGTTGAAGTTGGATCCCGAGAACGCCGCCGCGCGCGCGAACCTTGCATTGACAGAGCCGCAGTAGTCCCGCGCTCGCCAGGTAGTCCCATGCTCGCCGAGCGCGGGACTGGGCAGGCGCGCGGCCCTCGGGTTTGCGCTGGCTCAAGTCGCGCGCTCGGCGAGCGCTCGACTACCGGGGTTCGGCGAGGGCGCGATTGCCGCGCAGCAGGCGCAACAGGCTGCGCTTCATGATGGCGGACGCCGCGAGGACGCCGCCGATGACTGCACCGGCGACACCAGCCGTGGCCACGTCTTGCCCCGTGAGGTAGAGGCCGGTAATGGGCGTGCGCGGACCAAGGCCGTGCAGTTGAAAGCGTTCGGGCGTGTGTTCCAGGCCGTAGATCTGCCCTTGATCATAGTTGGCGAAATGGCGCGTGGACACCGGTGTGGAGACCTCGGTGTAAGCGACGTGGCCGCGCGCTTGTGGCACGTGTGCGTAGAGGTACTCGAGCAAGCTATCGGCCCAGCCCTGTTTCAAGGCAGCGTACTCCTCCCCGCGCCGCATCCACTTCTCATTTTCCCAGTGCGCGAAATCCTTATAATCTGCGCCGGTGATCACCTGGATTGTCGCTTTGTCCGGATGGGCGTGCGGCCAGTCCGGGTCTTTCGCGGAGGGAAAGGAGATGTAGGCGTCGGCGACCCGCTGTCCGGCCGCGGCGGGGCGATCATAAATCCAAAAGTTGTGTTTTGGCAGCGACAGGGCGCTGTCCGAAGCATCCAGTCCGACGTAGAGACACACGTGGGCATAAGAGCGCCTGGCGTGTCTCAGCAAGTGCTCGACGACCGGAAGAATGCGCTGCTCCGGCGCCAGGAGCCGCAGGTACGTAGTGTGCAATCCGGCGCCGCTGATGATGCGCGGCGCTCTGATGATGTCGCCATTTTCCAGCACGACGCCGGCAGCCTTGCCCTGTTTGATCAGGATTTGGGCCACGGGCGCCCGACGGGCCACGATGCCCCCGCGCTCTTCGATGGTGCGGATGACGCTGCGGTGGACGGCGCGCCCGCCACCGCAGGGAAAAGCGCCGCCCCAGCGATAGTGGTAGACGACCAGGGCGTGCATCGCGAAGCTGCTTTCTTGCGGCGGCAGGCCGTAGTCGCCGCACTGGGCGCAGAGCACCTCGATCAGCCGCGGGTTGTCCGTGAGTTCTGAGAGCACCTCGAACGTGGTGCGGCGGGCATAGTGCAGGAATTTTCGCTGTAGCAAGGGGGTGAGCGGAGCGCCCAACAGCGACGGCAAGGTGCGCGCCGCGAAATAGGGGGCGGTGGCCGGCTGAACGGCACGCACCAATTCCCAGTAGCGATCAATGGCGCGTGCGTCCTTGGGGAACGTGCGTTGCCATAGTTCCAGTTGCGCGCGCGGATCGGGCACAAAATCGTAGGCATCGCCGTCGATGATCGCGCGGTCATAGGGGCTTCCCATGTCCGCCCACTGGAGCCGTCCCTCGCTAATGTAGTCGAAAAGGCGCCGTTCGAGGCTGTGCGGGCGATGCACCATGCCGACATAGTGGATGCCCACGTCCCATTCGTAGCCCTTACGCCGGAACGTTTGCATGAAACCGCCAGGCTCGTAGTGGCGTTCGAGCACGAGAACACGCTGACCGGCCTTGGCGAGGATGGCCGCCGTCGTGAGCGAGCCGATGCCGGAGCCAATGAGGATGGCGTCATAGGTCTTGTCCGCCAGCGCGGTGTTGTATTTTACGCTCATACTCGACATCCCCCACCCTGTGTTTTATAGCGCAGTCAGGCGTCGCACGGATCCTGGCGCCACGGGCTGGTGCGTTTCGGCACTTTCTACGGCAGCAAAGCAGATGGCGAGACCTTTCAGGTTGTCGCGGCCGCTGTTGAACGGTTCGCGATTCTCTTCAATGGCGCACAGCAACTCGCCCATGGCGCCCTCAAAGCCGTTCGTGAACCATTCCCCCTCCAACTCCGGGCTGGCCGATCCCTGGGGCGTGTGCAAGGTGACCGTCTGACGGTGCAGATCAGGACCGTCGCTATCGATGGTGCCGTCCGTTCCCACGACAATGGTCGAGTCGCGGCGGCCGAAGCGTGTCGAGCCGTCGAAGGCAATCGAGGCTTGCGCACTGTCGTATTCGACGGCGACTTGCGCCAGCAGCGACGGCTTGGCTTTCTGCCCCGCGGCGGACGTCGTCGAGGCATACACGCGAGCGGGCGCCAGCCCGGGCAAGAAACAACCGAGAATGTCGTACCAGTGTATCCCAAAATCGAACAAGATCAGGTGCTTGATCGCGTCAAAGGCCGTTCCGGCGGTCCAATTATGGTCCCAATGACAGGCGAGATGCGCGGCGATGGGTTTCCCAATCAGACCCAGGGCAATCGCCTCGCGGAGGTAGGCGAAATGAGGCGCCCAGCGCCCGTTCTGGTTCACCGCCAACTTCACCTCCCGTCGCTCCGCCATGTCGCAGAGCTTCTCCCCCACATCCAGATCCATCGCGAAAGGTTTCTGGCTGAGAACGTGTTTTCCCGCCTCGATGGCGCTGGACACCATCTCGACACGTATCCCGGGGTGCGTGGCGACATCCACCACTTCGATATCCGGCCGGCGCAGCACTTCCTGATAGTCGGTGTAGACCTTCGCCTCGGGAAAATACTGCGCCTGAAGCCCGTCTGCCCGCGCCGGATCGATGTCGCACAACGCCACAACCTTGTAGCCGCGGGTCTTATAGGCCCGCAGGTGGTAGGGAGCGATGCCGCCACACCCGATCAGCCCGATATTCGGGTGATAGGTTTTCGGCGTGCGCGGGAGATAAGGAAGGGTGGGTGCCGAAATCCTCGCTGGCTCGGGCGCGCGAACAGTCCGATCTGTCATGCTGGGTCCTCCCGCTGATCTACCTCGTCAATCAGGCGAATTCGCTGCCTGTGGCGTCCGCCCTGAAAAGGGGTATTCACAAAAATGTCCACGATACGTAAAGTGGTTTCAAGATCAACTAGGCGTTCGCCAAGGGCAATCATGTTCGCATCGTTGTGCTCCCGGCCGAGCCGGGCCGAGACTTCGTTCCAACAATAGGCGCAGCGAACGCCCGGCACACGATTGGCCACAATAGCTTCCCCGTTGCCGGAGCCGCCGAAAACTAAGCCGCGCTCGATCTCGCCAGAGGCCACCGCGCGGGCGACTGGACGCACGTAGAGCGGATAATCCACTGCCTTTTCAGAGTCTGTGCCGAAATCCACTACCTCGTGGCCCCGCTGCCGCAACCAGTCCTTCACCCGCTCCTTGTAGCGAAACCCTGCATGGTCCGCGCCCACGCCCACTCTCATGGCCGCGGCCCCAGAGGCACGGTCCGCTTTTCCTGCGCGCTGCGGACCGCGGCGTCAACAACGCGCTGGCCGGTGTACGAAATCGCAGGAGATAGCGGCCCCTCGATGGGCAGATCGTGTTCCAGGCAATGAATCATGTATTGGACCGGGTTCTGGAAGGGCGGCTGAAGCACGTCCACAGGAATGGGGTAGACCACGGGCTTACGCCTTGTTTGCACGTGCACCTGCGTTTCGGCGTCATAGCTGCTGATGGTGCCGTCAGTGCCCACGATGACAAAGCCGCACTTCGGCTGCGGCTGGTGTGTCCACGGGTCGGTAAAGGTGCCCCAGCGCGTCTCGAATTTCGAAAGGCCGGTGTCGTACCGCGCGACGGTGATGCTGTGCTCATCCACCTCCAGCCCTGCCGGTTCATCCACGACCGCCGTCACTTCCAGCGGCGCTTTGCCGTTCATGAACCACGTGCCGAGAGTCGTGCCGTAACCGAGATAATCCAGGAGCGACCCGCCGCCATAAGCTTTCTTGTAGAACCAGGAGTTCGGCTTCTCCCGGCGCACATATTCCTCGTCCGTGTCGATCTTGTCCGCCACGTGCCAGAGCGGTCCGCGGTTGCCGTCGTAATAATGCACCTGGATCGGTTCGCCGATGAGCCCCTCGTCGAGAAGACGCTTTGCCGTGCGATGGACGGGATACCAGGCCAGCGGCCAATTAATGGCCAGCACCTTGCCGGAGCGTTCCATGGCTGCAATCATCCGGCCCGCCTCGGTCAGGCTCGCGGCGAATGGCTTCTCCATCAGGATGTGCACACCGAAGGGGGCCACCTTCTCCGTCCACTCGGCATGGCGCGCCGTTGCGGGACACAACAGCACGAGATCCGGGCGAGTTTTCTCCAGACAGGCACGGTAATCTGTGAAAACATGCTCCCGCGGAATGCGGAAATTCTGGATCGCTGGCTCCATCCGCTCCGGCTCTTCGTGGCACACCCCCACAATCTCCGCTTCGGGGTGGTTGAAAACCATCCGCAGATTGTCGCCCATATGCAGATGGTCGAAATTAATGCCCGCCACGCGCCACTTCGCCATCACATTGCTCCGCTTCGTACGCCAGCTTCAGGATATACCGGCGCCCTGTGAAAAAGACAAACAGAACGGCATGTCTTCACGCAGAATGAAGATTCTCGCATTAGAAGGGCGACCGGAGACGCTGTTGCTCCCCAAAAGATTGAACAGTGTCAAAGCGCATAAATGAACACGTTCAATGCGCCAGCATTACCCGCAAGTGTAAAGAGGGTGGCGAGCGCAAGCAGCGCGAGGACGATAGGGGCGAGCCAGAACTTTTTGCGCACCCGAAGAAAAGACCAGAGCTCCGTTACGCCGTTCATAGTCCTCCCTCCGATTCGCTTGGGGATTCTCACAATGGGTACAGGAATGGAGACAGCACGCCCGCGTTGCCGGCGAGCATGAAAAGTGCGCCGAGAATCAACAATGCGAGGATGATGGGCGCGAGCCAGAATTTCTTACGGACCCGCAGAAACGCCCAAAGTTCGGTCAGGATTTCCATCAGTTTTCCAGTCTCTAAAACTGCTGCCGGTAGCGTTCGATCTCTGTTGGCTGCTCCTCGGGTGCTTCCCAATAGGAGGCAGCATCGGGCAGCCACCGGCGCTTCAGGGGATCGTCCCCAAACCATTTTACCATCAGTCGTGTAGGGGTGATTATAGTG
>JACPGD010000337.1 GCA_016182645.1 Candidatus Hydrogenedentota bacterium
TTGTATGCCAAGCAGATCATTGATAAGCTTTCTCCGAGACATCGAGGTCCCCTCCTCTGTTTGCGTTTCCACAAAACACTTAGAGGGCTTTGACTTCGATGTCTCAAGTCCAATTACCCACACTTACCGGGAAAGAACCGATATTTACTGTCCAGTAAGAATGGTGGTAGAGTGCGGGCACGGGGCATGCAAGTTCTGAGTTCTGAGTTCTGAGTTCTGAGTTGCGAATTGAGCTGCGGAGGTGCGACTTTGGGCGCTGGGTGCAGACAAAGGGGGGGCTTGCCGGAGGCGGAAGGGGTTGTTCCGCGGCATGGGGATGGTGGATTCCGGACCATTCAGCCGCTGAACAAGGATCAGGGAGGGCGGGGGTTTGTCAAACATGTGATCGCCACACTGTGCTGGCTTTTCGTGCTGGAAACCAGCCTATTTGCGCAGGAATTGGAGATTTCCGTGTCGCCGACGCCAGTGGGGTCGGGGGCACGGGCGGCGGCGATGGGGAATGCGTTTGTGGCGATTGCGGACGATGCGACGGCCGCGTCCTGGAACCCGGCGGGGCTGGTCCAACTGGAACGGCCCGAAGTCTCGATGGCCTATATGTTCAACGGCGTTTCCGATGCGTTTTCCGCATTTGATCACCCGGAAGTGAGTTCGCGGCACGGTATCCAAAACTTAGATCTCAATTATCTAAGTTTTGTATATCCGGTGCCGCGGCTGATACTTGGAAAAAACGTATCGCTCGCCCTGAATTATCAGCGGAAATATGATCTATCACGCGAGTTTTCCCTGGACTACCGGAGCGCATTCGCCTCGCGCGCGGGCACGGTGACCAACCAGTTGCTGACGATGGATTTTGAACAATCCGGCGGGCTGAGCACGATCACGCCGGCCGTGGCCTTCGAATTGACGCACCGGGTGTCGGTTGGCGTGGCGGTGAACCTGTGGGAGAGCAGCCTGCTGAACGAGAACGGCTGGCAGCAGACGACGGTGACGGAGGGCATCAGCCTGACGTCGGGCATTCCCACCTATACGCATACGCGGACGAAGGAGCGCTACGAGGATTTTTCAGGGGTGAACCTGACGCTGGGCGGGCTGTGGAGCATCAAGGAGAAATGGCGGCTGGCGCTACGCTACGACACGGCGTTTAGCGGCGAGGCGGACTATGAGCGCGAGGGGGCGAGCATTCGTATGCGGCTGCCGACAGTAACGACGCGGCCGTCGCTGCTGGTGGTGCCGCGCAATACGCGGAGCGAGCGCGAAATCCGTTTTCCGGCCAGCCTGGCGCTGGGCGCTATCAGAGGAACGACCGGTTAACACTGGCCTTTGATATGACGCGAACGGACTGGGACGATTTCTATGTGAAGCTGGCGAACGGGAACAAACGGTCCCTGGTGGATTTCTCAACGCTGGACAATCCCTGGACACGGCCAGAGTTTAAGCCGACCATGACCTACAGGCTCGGCGCGGAGTACGTGTTTATTCCAAAGAGGCCGCGCGAGCAGATGGACCGGTTGTGGACGTTGCGTGGCGGGCTGTTTCTGGATGAAGAGCCCGCGACGGGCAAGTCGAACCGATTTCAGGTTCCGGACGACCGCGGTTCCGGCGAGCCGGACCAGTTCTACGGGTTTGGCGTCGGGTTGGGCCTGCTGCTGCACAACCGGGTGAACCTGGACGCAGCCTACCAGTTGCGCTACGGCAAGGGTGTAAACAAAGATTTCATCCGCGGCGTGCGCGGCTTTGAAGAAGACGTGATGCAACATCTATTTATGGTATCGACCGTGATTTATTTTTGAATCAGCAATTGAATTGTACATTCGTGACCGGTTAAGGGCCTTGATCCGGCGCTTCTGGATTCCCGCTTTCGCGGGAATGACGCTGTTTTGGTTATAGCCGCATTTCCGTCATTCCCGCGAAAGCGGGAATCCAGAAACCTTCGCACAAGCGCTGAATCTACAGTGAAAACTGGCCATAGTCTGCAGGATTTACGTCTTAACCGAACACGAATGTTGAATTGTATACAAAATCTGCCGAAAGCTTTGGCTCACTCCGTAGCGTCCGGTCTCTGTGCCGGACGCAACCCTACGTAGCGTCCGGTCTCTGTATTACTAACCTTCAAATACTTGTTGCGCCTCGCAGAATCTCTCCGGCGGTCTTGCGCACCAAAGCCGTTATCCGAAGTTCTTTCGTTCTTTCTCAGTGCTCTCAGTGCGCTCCGTGGTTCAACTTCCCTTGCCGGCTTCCATCTGCGTTTATCTGCGTCATCTGCGGTTTTCTCTGCCGCCAATTTGGTTACGGCTATGCCGCGCTGTGCCGGACGCAATCCTGCAACGAGACCCGGAACTTACGCAAAGCCAAGATGGGCGAATGGTTTGGGTGCGTGTTACGTGGTCGCGTCCGGCACGGAGACCGGACGCTACACGAAAGACCCATGTTGGTTCCGGCCACGCGGGTTAAAAGCTGGGAGTCAGGAGAGGGGAGTCCTGCGCTTCCAGAGGACCGTGGCGGCCATGCCGATGAAGAGGAATTGGGCGAGCCAGTTGAGGAAATCGGCGAAGGTGGTGGCGCCCTTGGGGAAGGGACACCCGTTGGTGTTGTTGTCTCCCTCGCCTTCGCCTTCTCCCTCCCCTGCCGGGCCAGCGGCGCCGTTGATTTCAGCGAGGGACAATCCGCCGCTGGTGTCCGAATCAATGGCCGCAAATTGATCAGCGGTGAGTTGGGGAATGAGCGTTTGGACCTCTGCCAGCGTCAAGGCATCATCACCGTTGGCGTCCGCCGCGTCGAACCCGGCCAAGATGTCCTCGGCGAGATCTTCGATCGGGGGGATGCCAATGGTTGCCGCGATGACTGCCGGGGCGCCAATTTCTACGAGGCTGGCATCGCGAAGAACAGTGATCTCCCCCGTTATCTGGGTAGGCACCGTCGATTGGGGATGGAAAGTGATTTGCAGCATGTCGATATCGCCGCTCAGGTCCCAGGCATCACCCGAACCGCCGGCACGCAGGATATTGATTTGACCGGGATTCTCGCCGGGGTGGACGGCCTGCAAATCGGTAGTGCCCGCGGCGGTGAGTGACCCGCCCAGGGCCAAATCGGGATTGGTGAAAACGGGCGGGAAGCCGGTGGCAGCGCTGAAGGCAAGTTGAAGCACCGCCGTGTCGAAATTGAGGTGCATCTGAAGGGTGTCCGGCTCCTGCGCGCCGGTGTTTAAGTGGAGATTCACCACATAGGCCTGGCCGACTTCCGGCCAGACTTCCGGCAGCTCCAGCCAGGCCTCGCCGGGTTGGTCCTGCGCCAGCAGCGGGGCCGCGGACAGCAGGAGCATCGTCGCCATCGCGTTCCGCATGGAACATTCCTTATGTGCGCCGCGCAGTGTTATTCGCCGCTGGGCCGCAGTTGCACGATACCGCCATGGTGCACGCTAAAGCCATAGAAATCCTGGCCGCCGAGGGAGACCTGCAGTTCACTGCCGGCCACGAGCCAGCCTTCCACATGCTCGCCGCGGTACCAGGCGCGTTCGCCGTCCTCCTCGTAGTAATAGAAGAGTTCCACGGCCCCGGCGTCCGTGCCCTCGGGCAGCGACAGCCAAACGCGCTGCGGCGTATCGAAGACGCGGCTGGGCGCGATACTGAGCGGCGCCCCCAGGCCACCGGGCAGCGCGGGCGCGCCCACAGCCAACAACGCACTCTGCGTGTTGGACTCGGCCACCAGATCCAGGCCCGAAGTATCGAGGTCTTCGTAGAGCGGCTGCTCGATAGCGTCACCTGATGCAGAGGGAGCCACGGTGTCGAAGACTTGCGTGACGGCCGAAACGCCGGCCGCGCCCGCGGTGAAGTGGAGCGTTTCGCCGGGCTGGAGGCCGGCCGCGCTGCGGTAGACCACCCAGAGGTCGTTGGGCGCGATCGGAATGATTTCGAGGCCGGCACTGGCAATTTCGCCGCCGGAGACCGTGCCCCAGACAGTGGCCGGATCGATGGTGGACTCCGCACGCAGACGGACTGCGTAGACCTGGGCCTGTTCCGCTGGTGCGGCGGGCTTGGGCAAGGCCTTCTCAAAGACGTGGCCCGTTTCGTCCACGCTGGCGCTAGCGTTGGCGCGCAGGTTCGCCAGAATCGCCGCCAGGAGATCGTAGCCGTTCCAAGATCCGGAGGCGGGCATGACCAAGGACTCTGTCGTGAGTCCCGCGGCTGGCACCGTGCTGCTGCGCGCGCCGAGCACGCCGATGCGCACGATCCCGCCACCATAGACGGCCAGCCGGATGTTTTTGTTGATGGTGATGGTCTCGGGGGTCTCGCCGGCATAAATGTTGGCCGTGCCGCCGCTGGCGGTCCCATTGACCGCTTGTGCGATAGTGATGTAGGGATCGGCCAGCGTGCCGCGCTGCTGTCCGGTCGAATCAAAGTCAACGTAAACGCTGAAGCGGCCTTGGGCCGTGACGCCTTGGCCAATCACCTGGGGCGGAGCGCCGATTTGGTTCAATGCGGCGTCGCGCAAGACCGCGACAGTCCCGGTAATGTTCGACGTGCCGCCAGCGAGCGGCGTGAACGTGACCGTGAACAACAAGAAGGAGCCCGATACAGCCGCGGGATCGCTGTTGCCGCCGGAGCGCAGCACGCGGATGCTGCCGGGATTATCGCTGGAATGGTTCACACTCAATTCGAGTTCCGCCTGCGAGGGTCCCATCACAATGTTGGGGTTGCTGAAGGTGGGCGGAATGCCTCCGGAGGCCGTAGAAAACGGAAGCGAGAGTTTGCTGGTGTTA
>JACPGD010000058.1 GCA_016182645.1 Candidatus Hydrogenedentota bacterium
CCCGTGGTGCTGATGGAAGTTGGCAAAGTGGTGGCGTACTAGGATTGCGCTCAACAAAATGAACCTGATTCCGGCAGTTAAACACATTCTGGAAACATGGGTTGCCGCTTTAAGCGCGGCGACGACTTGAGTTTTCACAGGTCTGACTTGTGTCCCGCGCTTAAGGCTGCCCTCTCCAATCGGGCGAGCCGCGTGAGTCAGCAGCCTCAAGCGCGAACAAGACGATTAGCCCCAGGAATTCAGGGCAACCGTCGCGCTTGAAGCTGCCACCCTCGATATTGCGTTCAGTTCAACTGCCGAATTTAGGATGAACCGACTGATCAACCGGATCGGACTGATCGGTCGGATTCTGTTTTCCGTCGGAGCCAGCCAGTCTTACTCCCCGTCAATGGACTACGCCGTTTGCCTCTTGCCGTCCGACCAGAGGCGATTCATGACAAACACAACGCCTGCGGTGCTGAGGATGAAGACCGCGAGGAGGAGGACGCTGGTGAGGTGGCGGCCGTAGAGGAAGCTGCCGACGGTAAAGAGGGCGGACCAGATCATGGCGCAGCCGGCGACCCAGCCGAGGAGGGCAAGCGGGAAGTTTTCGTGGGTCGCGGCGGCCTCGGCCTCCGTGACGCCGGCCTCGCGGCGGATGGCGACCCAGCCTGGACCGAAGGGGCGGACCTTTTTATAGAAAGCAATCATAGTTTCGCGATTGTTCTGCGGACCGAGGAAAATGGTGAGCATCCAGCAGATGGTGGTGACAATGATGGTGATTATGAGGTCCGTGCTGGTGGAGTAGTCTGTCCCGTATTTCTTCAGGATGAGGAGCGCCACGGACACGCCGAACGAACTGATCATGGCGGTCACTTCGCACCAGGCGGTGATGCGCCACCAGAACCAGCGCATGAGATAGAGCAAGCCGGTGCCGGCGCCGATTTGCAGAATGAGGTCGAAGCTGTCCTTGGCCGTGTCGAGCGCATAGACCATGCCGGACGAGGCGAAGAAGAGCATGATGGTGCAACAGCGGCCCGCCCAGACGTAGTGCTTTTCGTCGCGATCCCGCACGAGGAAGCGACGGTAGAAGTCGTGCACGAGATAGGAGGATCCCCAGTTGAGGTGGGTGAGGATAGTGGAGGAATTGGCCGCGATAAGGCCTGCGACCATCAAGCCCAGGAAGCCCGCGGGAAGGAATTTCAACATGGCCGGATAGGCGATGTCGTGCCCGAGCAGCGCGGGATTTAAATTGGGGAATGCCGCTTGAATGTCGGAAAGATCAGGGAAGATGATGAGCGAGGCGAGCGCGACAATGATCCAGGGCCAGGGGCGCAAGACGTAGTGGGCGACCTGGAAGAAGAGGACAGAATAGAGGGAATCCTTTTCAGTCTTTGACGCGAGCATGCGCTGGGCGACAAACGCGCCGCCGCCGGGTTCAGACCCGGGGTACCAGACCGCCCACCACTGCACGGCCAGCGGCATAATGAACACCGCAAAGAGCATGTCGCGATTGCTGGTGAAGTCGGGCAGGAAATTGAGGTAATTCAGACCGCCAGGCCCCTGGAGGGCCGAGACTTTTTCCACCAATCCACTCATGCCGCCGACTTCGGGCTGGATGAGCGCGAAATACGCCGCGGCGAAGATGGCGCTCATCATGATGAAGAACTGGATCATATCAATGACGAGCACGCCCCACAGACCGGAGTGCGTGGCAAAAATGACGTTGAGGATTCCGACACCCATCAGCGTTTGCCAGCGATCGAGGCCAAACATGATGGAGGCGATTTTGCAGGCCGCCAGATTCACCGAGGCCATGATAATGCAATTGAAAAAAAGCCCAAGGTAGGCCGCCCGGAACCCGCGGACAACGCTGGCCGCCTTGCCCGAATAGCGGACTTCATAGAACTCGAGATCTGTCAGAACGCCGGAACGGCGCCACATGCGCGCGTAGAAGAAGACCGTCGCCACGCCGGTCAAGACGAAGGCCCACCATTGCCAGTTTCCCGAGACACCTTGGCGGCGCACGAAGTCGGTGATGAGATTCGGCGTGTCGCTGCTGAACGTCGTGGCCACCATGGAGATGCCGGCGAGCCACCACGGCACGGAGCGGCCAGAGACGAAGAACTCGGCGGTGTTTTTGCCGGCGCGCTTGCCGAAGAAGAGCGCGGGCGTGAAGCAGATCACCAGCGAGAGAATGATGATGACCCAGTCGATGAGGTGGAGGTGCACGTCGAGGTCCCTTCCGCAGTTGCCGGCCAAGAGCCAGTGCTTGCGCACACACTATAGGCGGCAGGGGGGAGGACGCGCAAGCGAATGCGGAATGCGGAATGCGGAATGAGGGACCTGCGGACAACGGGAGCGGGGAGCTGATACCTCAGGGAAACTCGACCACCGCGGCAAGGGCGAGAACCACCGCATCCATTTCCTCTTCAGACAATTCGCCCATCCTCTGGAGGAAGCGCGCCTTGTCCATGCCGCGCAGTTGTAGTGTGTCGACCGCGGAGACTTGAGTGAGGCCGTTCGAAGGCGCCGGATCAATTCTCACGTGCCATAGCTTTTTCGAAAAGTGCTCTTTCCAACTCGTAATGGGCGCAACCAGTTTGATTGGAAGGACCCCCATGGCGTCAGAACTGATAACTACGGCGGGCCGGGTCTTCCGAATCTCGGCCCCCACGCTGGGATCAAAGCTAACGATCCAGATTTCTCCGCGTCGAGGTGCAAGATCAGGCGGGCCCGGCAATGTCGCCTCCCTGCCACCATTGACGCTCCTGCTCTTCACTCGGCCCGCAATAGTGGTCTTTCAATAGCGCGGCTTGCACGGCGAGAATCCTTCGCCGCTCTTGCAGTGGCAGGCGCAAGAACTGGCGCCGCTGCTCAAGTGAGAGGTCATCCGCAGTTTGCTGCGCGTCTTCGGGTGTAATCATCTTGTTGTTTCCTGGCGGACCTTGGGCCACGTTTGGTATCGCGGGGACAATAAGTTCTAGTTTACGCCGCCAGCGCGGCTTGCGGCAACGTTGGGTGAAGGGGAGAGGGGAAAGGATGAAGGAAGAAGAATGAGGGATGAATAGAGGGATGAGGGGGGCCTATTTGCTCACGGCCGGGGTATCCTGTAGCCTTTGACCAAGCAACGACGCCGGAAAAGCGATTGGGGACGCAACTTCATGAGTAACGCAAATCGCTGGTTGCAGCGCCTGCAAAACCTCAACAAGGCATACGCGCGCCTCGTGGAGGCGTGTAAACAAGAGGACTATAGTGATCTTGAGGCTGCCGGGTTGATTCAAACGTATGAATTCACCTTCGAACTGGCCTGGAAGACAATGAAGGACAAACTCAGCTTCGAGGGATACGAAGTGAGAAGTCCCCGGGAAACCATCAGGAAAGCATTCGAGATGGAGTTGATCCCCGACGTGGATGCCTGGCTGGAAGCGCTCGACAGCAGAAACCTGTTGAGCCATACCTATGACGAGCCCACGGCAAGCGAGGCGGTCGCATTGATCAAGGGGAAGTTTGCGCCCATGCTTCAGGCAAGCGTGGAGGTGCTCAACCGGTTGGCGCACACGGCATGACGGATGGCCTGAAGGACAATGAACGCGCAGGGATTCGGGCAGTTCTGGAAGAAAGCCCGAAGATTAGCCGGGCGGTCCTCTTTGGCTCTCGCGCCATGGGCGCCTTTCGTCCGGCGTCAGATATTGATTTGGCCCTCGAGGGGGAGGGGCTTAGATTGGCTGACTTGGTTTCGCTGAGCAGAAAGATTGCGGAGCTTGGTTTGCCGGTCGAGGTGGACATGATCATCCGCGACCGCATAAGCAACCCGGCGCTGGAAGGACACATCAAAGACGTTGGCCGGGAGTGGTATCGAAGACCGGTGAAGGCGGGGGTTGAAAGAGAATAAGCGCGGACAGAACCCGGTGGTCTGCCCGCGCTTTGCGTTGGACGGTGATACCGTCGAGAACTCAGTTCAATACGATGTCGCCGGTTTCACCCGTGCGGATGCGGATGGCTTCTTCGACCGGCGTGATGAAGATCTTGCCATCGCCGATGCGGCCCGTGGAGGCGGCTTTCACAATCGCCTTGACCACGTCTTCAAGTTTGTCGTCGGCGACGACAATCTCGAGTTTGACCTTCGGCAGGAACTCGACGACGTATTCCGCGCCGCGGTAGAGTTCCTTGTGGCCCTTCTGGCGGCCGAACCCCTTGACTTCTGATACAGTCAGACCCTGCACGCCGACACCCGCCAGCGCTTCTTTCACTTCTTCAAGCTTGAAGGGCTTGATGATCGCCTCAACCTTTTTCACGTGTATTCCTCCACTCGGTGGATTGAAATCCTGTTGTAGCCCAGTCACGAGTACCTATGCAAGAGGCGCTCACACCGCTTCGAGATTGTAACCTTCTTCGTTGTGCCCTGTCAGATCGAGCCCGGTGCTTTCTTTCTCTGCATCCACGCGGATCCCGACAGCCAGATCAACGACCTTGAGGATAATGAAGGACACGACGCCGCTCCATACCAGCGTGGTGCAAACGCTCATGGCCTGCGCCATGACCTGCCCGGCGATGTCAGTGTGCGCGGCGTTAAAGCCCAGGCCGCCGAGATCGGGGGAGCAGAAGACACCGGTGAGCAGTGCGCCAATCATTCCGCCGACCCCGTGCACGCCAAAGGCGTCAAGCGAGTCATCATAGCCCAGGCTGCGTTTGAGGGTCGTGGCGGCGAAGAAGCAGCCGGTGGCCGCGGCCGCGCCGATGGCCAGCGCGCCCATGGCGCCCGCCGTACCGGAGGCCGGCGTAATGGCGACCAGGCCCGCGACCGCACCCGTAATAGCGCCCAGAACGCTGGGCTTGCCGTGCTTGACCCATTCAATCGCCATCCAGGTCAGGGTCGCCATGGCCGTTGCCAACTGCGTGACCAACATGGCGTTGCCGGCGACGCCGTCCGCCGCCAATTCACTGCCGGCGTTGAAGCCGAACCAACCGACCCAGAGCATGCCCGCACCCGTGACCGACATGCCCAGGTTGTGCGGGGGCATGGGCTTTTCAGGATAGCCCGTGCGTTTGCCCAACAGGAGGCACGCGACCAGCGCGGCGATGCCGGCGTTGATATGCACGACGGTACCGCCCGCGAAATCGAGCACGCCCCACCGCGCAAACAATGCGCCCGTGCCGGACCACGCCATGTGGCAGATGGGCGCGTAGACCAGGAGCATCCAGAGGCCCGTGAACAGCATCATCGCCGAAAACTTCATGCGTTCGGCATAAGCGCCGCAAATGAGCGCCGGCGTGATGATGAAGAACGTCATCTGGAACATCACGAAGATGCTTTCGGGATAGGTCCCGGACAGTGCATCCGGCGTGACACCCCTGAGGAAGAGCTTGTCGAGCCCACCAATGAAACTGTAGAGGTTGATGGCCTCGCCGGCCTGCGCCTCGGGGGCGTTGAAGGCCAGGGTATAGCCAATGATGGCCCACAAGACGGAACCCAGGGCCGTGATGGCAAAACACTGCATGAGTACCGACAGCACGTTCTTCGAGCGGACCAAGCCGCCATAGAAGAGCGACAGGCCCGGGATAGTCATGAACAAGACCAGTGCGGTCGCGGTGAGCATCCAGGCCGTGTTACCGGAGTCCAGGGTGGGCGCGTCCTGGGCCAAGGCCGGCGCGCCAACACAGAGTGCCGGCAGGACCCACGGCGCGGCGCGCCGGAAGACACTTCCAAAGCGTGAATAAGTTGCACGGTACACAGAAACTTCCTCCATGGTCGGGGGCCGGTGACGGCCCAAACAAGAGATTGCCCAAGTCAGATCCCCGGCAGTGGGAACGAAGGTGGCCGCATCGTTCCCGGCGTTTGGCTGACTAAATCTCCGGCGCGCAGGAAAAGTAGGCAGTTGGGGTTCCTGCGCGACGGTAGAGCAATCTATGTGCCACCGGTCTCTTGGAGGGATGCCTAGCGGGAGCCAAGCCTGGAACTGTCCAATGGTTTGTTCTTTATAAGCCTTTAGCTGTTAGATGCTTACTGTTCAGGAGAATTGGGTATAGAGGTTGAGCTCGGTACGTCAGGGGGCTTAGCCGGGAGCATTCCCGGATAACCTAGTTCCTACAGTTTGGTGTGTTTTTGTAAGTTGGGGCACCGTTCTGTAGGCAATCCCTAGCCGCCCCATTGGACGCTGCGCCAAGGCCTTGACGCAAAGATACACTTGAGATACTATAAATTCAGCGTCCCTCTGAATAACACTAGAAGTGAGGTCAAGCTACTATGTCTCAATACGACGAGGATGAGTTGGATGACTTGGGTCCGGTGTCGGGGCTGTTTTCATTGCTGGGGCGCTTGGGCTGGCGCCGTATCGAGGCGCATCCCTTCATAACACTGCCGCTCTCAGTGTTCAACTTGGTCATGTTGCGCATCGCCGGCTTCTTCTTCAATATTGGTCTTTGAAATAAACGGAAGGGGTGCATGATGAAACATTTGAGGCACAGTTCGCGGCCAATCCCCCTAAGCAGCCAGCCAAAGCCTGCGGAGGATCTGGAGCAGATATTTGTGCATACAAACCTGCTGGGCAAAACGGTGGTGGAGCGGTGCGTTTTTAGTTTGGCATCTCCGACGGGATATAAGTGTTATCCCCTCTATATTGTGCGGACGCCACCAGAGGCGTGAGGCGAAGCGGGCGCCGGGGACGCCGGGGACGCATAGCTCCGTGTCAGGGATGTTCGGAATGTCCCAAATCCCGGCCCGGATCTACCAGGTCGCGAACGCGCTGTTTGAGTTCCTTCGCCTCGGGGAAGCGCCCTTCCCCCTTTCGCGACCAGACGGTTTGGCCGTCCACGCGGACATCGAAAACGCCGCCCGTGCCGGGCACCAGCGCCACCTCGCCCAGGCTGGTCCCAAAGGTACTCAACAACTCCTGGGCCATCCAGGCGGCGCGCAGGAGCCAGCGGCACTGCGTGCAGAATTCGATCTCGATGCGTGGTTCATTCGAGTCAGTCATATTGTTCTCCTAGAGATAATTTAGTAGTGCCGCGCTCGGCGAGCGCGGCACTACTGGGAACGGAGAGGTTGCAATGGCCCTCGTTGTTGTATACAATACCTTTTCTGCGAGCAAGTAGTGGCTTCGGGCTGGCGGCGCCGGCCCGGGCGGGCGCAACCAAAGTGGTTGACAAGCCGGGTTGTTTGTGCTAAACTACTTCTCCCTTGCGTACAGCGGTACGTCAGGAATCGGTTCTTTACCCCCCACCAGCGATAGCGGAGACGTTGCGTCTGTCTGGGCCGGGTTAGAAAGTTGACATGGGAATAGAAAACACACTATGATGTGTTTTCTCGAATCCAATCCGGTGGTTGCCAAGCGAAACTAATACGACGCAGGGCAAGAGCGGCAAGGGGGCAGGTGCCAAGTACAAGATGCTTGACAATGCCCGTCCCACTTGCTACACTACGAGATTGGAATTCGAATGATAACAGCGGCTGCGATGGTGGCCGTGGGGCCGAGTACCGGAACGGAGGTTCCGAGCCGGTAGGAGGCCGTGCGCTTTCTTGGGCGTGAGACGCTCTTTGAAAATTGAATACGATGTATGCCTGTCAAGGAAATGACCTTGTGCAGTCTGGCGTCGAGGCAGCAATGCCTGGGCGCTGGCTCCAAGATTCCTTTGACGAGATCTATTTGATTACGCCAATGGAATCAGACATCAGATGGACCATTAACGTGGCTTCGGCCATGTTCTAAGTTTTATCGGAGAGTTTGATCCTGGCTCAGAACGAACGCTGGCGGCAGGCTTCATACATGCAAGTCGAGCGCGCGACCCCCTTCGGGGGGAAGCGAGCGGCGAACGGGTGAGTAACAGGTGGATAATCTGCCCTCTGGCGGGGGATACCGGTTGGAAACGGCCGTTAATACCGCATGAGATTGCGATGCCTCATGACATTGCAAAGAAAGGCGCTTCACGGCGCCACCAGAGGATGAGTCCGCCCCCCATTAGCTAGTTGGCGGGATAATAGCCCACCAAGGCTCCGATGGGTAGCCGAGCTGAGAGGTTGATCGGCCACACTGGGACTGAGACACGGCCCAGACACCTACGGGTGGCAGCAGTAGGGAATATTGGACAATGGGCGCAAGCCTGATCCAGCCATGCCGCGTGAGTGATGAAGGCCTTCGGGTCGTAAAGCTCTTTTCTAAGGGAAGAACCCCCGAAAGAGGAAATGCTTTTGGGCTGACGGTACCTTGGGAATAAGGAACGGCTAACTCCGTGCCAGCAGCCGCGGTAATACGGAGGTTCCTAGCGTTGTTCGGAATTACTGGGCGTAAAGGGAGCGCAGGCGGATTGTTAAGTTTAAAGTGGAAGCCCGGGGCTCAACCTCGGACGTGCTTTGAATACTGGCAGTCTTGAGTTCGTGAGAGGAAAGCGGAATTCAGGGTGTAGCGGTGAAATGCTTAGATATCCTGAGGAACACCAGTGGCGAAAGCGACTTTCTGGCACGTAACTGACGCTGAGGCTCGAAAGCGTGGGTAGCGAACGGGATTAGATACCCCGGTAGTCCACGCCGTAAACGTTGTGTACTAGGTGTAGGAGGTATCGACCCCTTCTGTGCCGCAGCTAACGCATTAAGTACACCGCCTGGGGAGTACGGTCGCAAGGCTGAAACTCAAAGGAATTGACGGGGGCCCGCACAAGCGGTGGAGCATGTGGTTTAATTCGAGGCAACGCGAAGAACCTTACCCAGACTTGACATCCCGAGATCG
>JACPGD010000338.1 GCA_016182645.1 Candidatus Hydrogenedentota bacterium
AGAGGAGTACAACACGCTGGTGCAAAAGGCCGAAGCGGAAATCGAGAAGATCAAGGTCCAGGCGGACGGCGGCTATGAGCGCGCGGTGATCGAGGCGGACGCCTACTACGAACAACAACAGCAGTTGGCCGAAGCCATCATTGCGGAGGGCACGGCGGAGGCGGAGGCCGTCCGGGAAATGAACAAGGCGCTGTCGGGTCCCGGCGGTGAACAGATGATGAAGCTGGAACTGGCCAATGCACTGGCGAACAAGCACATCATCATGCTGCCGATGGGCGGCGGCGGACTGGATGTGCGGTCTACCGATGTCAACTCGCTCCTGGAGATGCTGGGGGTGCAGAAGATTGCGGAAGAGGCCCAGCGGGAAAAACCGCGACCGGTCTCGTCGGGCATTTCGAGCATTCTAAAACCGCGGGAAGTCTCGCAACAGTTAGAGAATTCGGTCCGGTCCGCGCGTCCACAGGCGCCAGAGCAGTAGCCGCGAGAACACATCACTGCAACCGAACCAGATTCATTGCTCTGTCTATTGAGTTCGAGCAACTCTCTTGACAGATTCGGACGAATCAGGCAGTATCACATCTACGACGTTTGTGGTTTCTTGGGCGTATCAAGGCAAGGCAAATCAGCGTCCGGGCGACGTGAATTGCCTTCGGAGGGAGGGAACGGCGTATGAGAAATCGAATCACGAAGGTTGGGTTCATGGTGTTGCTGGCCGGGCTGATGATACTTGGTGCCGGGTGCTTTCACCTCACCGGAATATTCCGAATCCTAAACCAGACCGCGCAGGCGGTGATCGAGCTGAACATTTCGCCCACCACCAATGATCAGTGGGGCGAAAACTGGTTGGACGCTCCCCTGGCCGCGGGGGCACAGATTGATCTCGAAGCGCGCGAAGGCTCGTACGACATACGCGCCATTTTTGCGGACAACCAAGAAGCCACCCAATGGGACGTGGCCCTCGAGGGAAACTCCACCGTGACCGTGACGTTGAATGACAAGTCACTGGCGATTTCGAGCGGAACGCCCAAGGATTGTTGCATTCTCGGCTGGCTGAAAGGGCTGGTGTAGAGCGGCGTCTTTTGGGGAAAGCCAAGTTCGGAAGGGCCGAGCGTTCCCGCGAGGCGGCTAACGTCCGGGGTGGTGGCCCTCAAGCGATTCAGCTTGAGGGTGGCGAGTTGCCGCAAAAGGAACTCGTCAGCGGGGCTGGCTGTCGGCCCCAGCGTGGTAGAAGACGCCGAGGAGATTGAGCGCGGCGGCGAGGAGAATGGGGGAGGACCACGTCCCAGGGATCATCTCGCCGCGCAGCACACTGATGCAGAGATGGGTGGCGCCGTTGGCGAACATGATGAGGGCAAAACCGGTCCCGAGCATGATGATCCAGCCGGACTTGGCGCGGGCCAGCGGGGCGAGCAGCGCCAGGACGATGATGGCTGTGATGAGCAGGGCCAGCCACGCGCCAAAACGGAACGTGGGCGGCGGCAGCAAGGGGAGGCGCTCGCGCAACGAGAGGACGATTGGGTTGTAGAGGAGCAGGAACCCGTTGGCCGCCTCATCCAGCACGTGCAACGCAAAGGCCGCGCACAGTAGAAGCCATGCCACTGCCGGCCGGGTCCAGAAAAGCTGCTTGTGCCCGATTCCGGAAGGCGTCGAATCCTTCTGCTGTTCTTTCACCAAACTCAGAGTAAGTCCTCCCCCGAAAGCCCGGTGACTTTCCCAAGCTTGCGGCGGATTCTGTCCAGACGCCGGTGAAGGGGTTCGGGATCCTGCAGGGAGTATACCGCACGGACGCCACTCTCTTCCTGCAAGTGCTCAAGGGCGCGCCGGCAAACGGCTTCGGCCCGCAACAGATCGCGGCAGCGATGCTCGTAATGCTTCGCCAGTTCCAGGTAGGCGATCAGCGTCCTCGGGAACTCCGCCGCCAACTGCTCCCAGACCCGCTCCATCTTCTCCCAGGCGTGCAGACGCTTGCAGGCCAGACCGAGCATTTCCAGACATTCCTGGCGAAGTGGCGAAGCCGCCTCGAGTTCCAGGAAGCGCTCGCCATGTTCGAGCACCTCTTGATAGCGCCGCTGCTGGAAATAGACGCGCACGACAGAGAGACGGTCCTCCTGGTAATGGAAGCCGTCGCCCGCGGGCGCTTCCAGGCACTGCGAAACCCAACCGGTCAACGCCGCGAGCGAGAGGATGTCCATCCGGTGATGGTAGAAGACACCCTCCAACGGACGGGCGTCGCGTGAACGAAGGTATTCGAACCATAACTGAGGGATGAGGAAGCTCGGCACGTCGCCCTGCCGCTGCACGCCCAGAATCTCCCGCTCGATGTTGCCCAGACTGCAATCGGCGAGACGCCGTTTCCAAAAGCGCCGCGCCACATGCACCAGGTCCAGATGCAAAATGGCATCAGCGCGAAAGGGGATTCGGTTCTGGATGAAGCGCGTGCGGAGCAGCGGCAGATCAAAACTTTTCCCGTTGTAGCTGACGAGCGCCTCGTGACGGCCCACCAGTTCCGCCACGCATCGCAGCATGGCCGCCTCATCATCATAGTCGCGCAGGAAACACTGGTCGAGACGAAATGCGCTCTCGGTGAAATATCCCATTCCCACGAGAAAAGCGATCGTCCCCGTGCCGCCCGAAAGCCCGATCGTCTCCGTGTCCACGAAGAGTGTCTTGCGCGGGTCAAAATCCCCCAAGCTGGGATCGCACGCCGAGAATGCAATGTGGTGCGATGCTGTTTCAAGTGCCGTCCCCAACGCCACCTTGCCCTGGCGATGCTCGATGGGGTAGTCCCGGCGCAGGAGCAGGAAGGCACTATCATCGTCGCCAATGATCTCGCCGCCGATCACCTGCTGTACATCCAGTGCGCCCGATTCGCGGCGCAGTTCCTCTTCCTCACGCCGGCGGTAGCTCTCGGAGGCAGGAATCATGGCCAGGCGGTCCAGAAGTTCCCGCAGGCGTTGCGGCTGCGGCGTCTCCTCAGGCCCCTCAGAAGAAATCGGCGCGGCCCGCCGCTCCGGCGCCGGCCGCTCCGCGCGCACGCGTTCCCACTCAGCACCAGTCTGAAGCTGGTGCTGCTTCATAAGCGAGTCAAGCTTTTTCTTTACGTCAGACATGAGCGGGAATAGTCTTTTGTCCCTTGTGTCCTTTTCGTCCCTGTTGTCCCTGCCGTCTTTTCTACACCTTCACACCTCCGCCCGTTCTCACCCCTTCCGCCCGCGCAAGATGCGCCAGCTTAAGCGCACCCCGTTTCCCATATTCTCCCACCTCCAGTGCCGGGCCAACGCAACTCGGACAACCTTCCTTGCACGAACACCCGGTCAGCAGCGAGATCGACGCGTCAATCATCCGGTGGTGGTGCGAAAAGAGCTTTTCGCTGAACCCGACCCCGCCCGGGTAAGACTCGTAGAGGAAGATCGTCGGTTTCTCCGAGACCGGTGCTCGCAGCATCGCCTGGGCGCGGATATCATGTGGGTCGCAGAGCACCTGCACCGGCGCCACCTGCCGCAGCGTATTGGCCAGCGCGTTCAACGCCTCGCCCAGTTCCTCCTGCTTGATGCCAAACTGCTCCGCGATGTCTGAGGCAAACTCGATCCAATACCCCGTCGTGTGCATCGTCTGCTCGGGCAAATGGATTTCACCCCAGCCGACGTTTTCATGTGTGCCCAGCTTGATCTTCTTGAAGCGCGTCGGGAACCAGGTCACACTGAGTTCGCCCCAGCATTTTTCCACGCCGCCCACGGGCTTCTGCTCGAACGTATCGAGCACTTTGAGATCCACTTTCAATTCGGCATCGGTGTAATAATCCACCTCCACCGGCCGCGCGTACGCCTTGCGGTCTTCCAGATCCAGGTGATCGATCGTGTATTGCTTGCTCTGATGCATGTAGACGGCGTTCTGGTAAACCTCCACCGGTGCGGCGAAATAATCCAGTTCCCCGATAACGCGGCCGTCATCGGACGTGTCCAGAATCACCACGTTGCCGGGCGCCGCCGTCCGCAGGCTGATGTCTTCGGCCGGGTACGTGTCGGCGCTCCAGTGCCAGCGGTTCTTGACCTTGCGAAGGACGTGGTGCTCCGCGAGGTAATCGAGAATCTCGCGCGTCGAGGTCGCGTCGAGACCGAATGTTTCGCCCTCGGTAAAGGGCAACTCGAACGCCGCGCACTTGATGTGGCTGGCGACGATGATCAGGTTGTTCGGATCAACCGTGGCGCTCTCCGGTGTCTGCTCGAAGAAGTATTCCGGATGCGCGATGATGAACTGGTCCAGCGGCGCGCTGCTCGCAATGAGGATGACCAGCGCAACGTTGTTGCGCCGCCCAGCCCGCCCCGCCTGCTGCCAGGTGCTGGCAACCGTCCCGGCATACCCGCACATGATGCAGACGTCGAGCGAGCCGATGTCAATGCCCAACTCCAGCGCGTTGGTGCTGACCACCGTCATCAGTGCGCCCTCGCGCAGGCCCTTTTCAATGGCCCGGCGCTCCGTCGGCAAGTAGCCGCCGCGATAGCCCGCCACCAATTTGTCGCTCTTGCCCAGCCGCCGCACCGCTTCTTTCAAATAGGTGGTCATGATCTCGACACGGAGCCGGCTGCGCGCGAAGACAATGGACTGGATGTCGCGCGAGAGTAATTGCGTGGCCACGCGCGTCGCTTCCTTGACCGAACTCCTGCGGATGCCCAATTCCGCATTGACCACCGGGGGATTGTAGAAGAGGAAATGCTTTTCACCCGCGGGGGCCCCGTTCTCATTGACCAGCCGCACCGGCCGCTCGATGATCCGCTCCGTCAGTTCCTGCGGATTCGCAATGGTCGCGCTGCAACAGATGAAGCGCGGGTTGGAACCATAAAACGCACAGATGCGCCGGAGACGCCGGAGTAAATTGGCCAAATGGCTCCCGAAAACGCCCCGGTAATGATGGATTTCATCGATGACGATGTACTCAAGATGTTCAAAGAGGCGAATCCAGATCGTATGGTGCGGCAACACACCGGTGTGAAGCATGTCCGGGTTGGTGACCACGATGTGTCCGGCATTCCGGATGGCCTTGCGCGCGGACGCGGGCGTATCGCCGTCGAAGGTATACGCCCCAATCGTCACCTCCATGTCCTCGATGGTCCCGGTCAACTCGTGGACCTGGTCCTGCGAGAGCGCTTTCGTCGGGAATAGATACAGCGCGCGGGCCTTCGGGTTCTCAATGAGCCGTTGAAGCACCGGAATGTTGTAACACAGCGTCTTGCCGGAAGCAGTCGGTGTTACGACGCACAGGTCTTCCCCGTTGAGTGCGGCTTCGACCGCCTCTCGCTGGTGACTGTACAGATGATGGATGCCGCGCTTGCGCAGTCCCTCCGCCAGTTTGGGATGAAGATTGGGGGGGAAGTCCAGGAAGCGCGCGGGCCGGTCGGGTAGTGTCTGCCACGCGGTGAGGTTGCGCCGGAACTCCGGGTCTGTCTTCAAGCGATCAATCGTCTGCGCAACGTTCATGCTTCCACCATCCCACTTCAAGCGTACCTGAATATATCATCAGTATTCTTTGTAATGCAATGCCGCGACGCGAGTATAGTTTCTTTGACGTCCCCGGCGAAAGGGGCGAAACTGCAAAGTGGGCCGCCGCCCCGGCGGTGTTTCAGTGCTACCACCACCGGAGTGCCGATGCGTTTATCATACTTCGTCCCTGCCGTCCCTGCTGTCCTTGGCGGAGGAAACGGAGAGGCGCTTGAGATGCACAGGGATGCTATACTGTGGCAAGTCTTCCGCACAGGGCCATGACCGGGAGCGGGTCTGATGGCAAAGTTTGAATTCGTACTGCGTCATGAAGGCGCGCCGAGTGAGCGCTTCGAGATTACCGCGCGCGGCCTGAGCATCGGCCGGAATGCCGACAACGACATCATGCTGGAAGACGGTTTGGTGTCGCGCCGCCATGCCCGGCTGTGGTATGACCACGAAACGCTCCTGATTGAAGACTTGGGCTCACGAAATGGCGTCCAGGTCAATGGCGCCTCGGTCAAACAATCTGAACTGCACCACGGAGATGAGGTGCAAATCGGCCCCGCCTTATTTCGCGTCGTGCGCGTGACCGATTCGCAACTCGGCCGCACCGTCATCAGTGCCGAGAACGCCGCCTCGCTGTATCAGAGCATGGTGAGCGACACTCAGAGCCCCCGATTACCTGTGCTCTACCGCGCCGCCCAGTTGCTCGGCTCGGTCTTCGATCTGGACGTCCTCCTGGCACAAATCCTCGCGCTTATTTTTGAAGCGCTGCCCGTGCGCCGCGGGTTCATTATGCTGCGTCCGCCCCGCGGGAACGCCGAACCGAAGATCCACGCCAGCCTGTCCAAGGAAACGGCAGACGAGGGTCCGCCGCTCAGCCACACTTTGATCCAGCACGTCTTCACCACGAAAGAAGCCATGCTCACCCTGGACGCGCAGTTGGACAGCCGCTTCGATCATGCCGCCAGCATTGTCGGCCACGGTATTCATTCCGCCATGTGTGCGCCCCTCTGTGGGCGCGAGGCTGTCGAGGGCGCGATCTACGTAGACTCCGGCACGCAGCCACATGCTTTCGTCAAAGACGACCTCGAATTGCTAACGACCATTGCGCGTGTCGTCGGCATGGCCGTTGAGAACGCCCGCCTCTACAAAGAAAACGTCCAGCGCGAGCGGCTCGCGGCAATCGGAGAGGCCACCGCCGGCGTCGGCCACTGCGTGAAGAATATCCTGACAGGTATCCGGGGCGGTGGTGAGTTCATCGGCATGGCCCTCGAAAAGAACGAGTTGCGCTACGTCGAGAAAGGCTGGCCCATTCTCAAGCGCAGTATTCAGCGGATCGAAGACCTCGTCATGAACATGCTCAGCTTTTCCA
>JACPGD010000342.1 GCA_016182645.1 Candidatus Hydrogenedentota bacterium
CCCAACTGGACCGCGTGCTTCGCTCCGGCTTTTGCCGCGAGGTCAAACCGCATGGTGTAAGACACGGTGCCGCCGTACATGCAGAGGCCCAGTTCTTTCCAGCTCCCGAACTCGAGCGGTTTCTCGGGCACAATCATGAATCCTTTCGCCGCGGGCCGCAGCGCGAAGGAACCCAGGACATAGGCTGGCTCCACTTCGTGGTATAGGGTCATGCCGGAAGCGATGGCCTGTATCTCATTCGCGCCCACCTTCGCATGAGAACGAATATCCATCTTGCCAAAGGAGCGGTCCAGCCACCATTCACCCGGCTTCGCGGCGATGGGCGCTCCATTGCACGTTACCGTGTAGAGATCGGCGCGTTCCAGTACGAAATACAATTCCTCCGGCACACGCTCCTCAATATCGAAACGATAGATAACCTCGAAGCCCTGGCTGTCCGGGAACGTCTTCGAGATGAGCTGGTCCCGGAATTGCACCGCGTGGTCCCACGGGTTCTCCTCGAGGCCGTGCGCGCGGAACACCTGCTGCGCCGCCTGATAGAAGTACGTATCCTTGGTGGTCTCGCCGTTCACGATTAGGTCCAAGTAATCCAACGTCAATACGTTGGGCGTGTCCCGCGTAATGGTGACCTCTGGCTGCGGAGTCATCGGGCTGAGGGAATCACTTCCAGTTGCACCGGCCACTGCTGCTGCTTGCTTCGGGAAGTACAGCAGCAAACTTCCGCAGGGCGGGATTCGGAAGGCCGCGGCCACACTACCGTCCACCCGCGTGGCGGGATAGGGTCCCTGCGCCGCGCCGGTTTCCGGGTCCCAACGCTCCACGCCGCCCGCGCCCACTTTCACCTCGCCCACGGTTTCATGCTCGATACTGGTATTGACCAGCAGCACCAGGTCGCCTTCCGCGAACTGGCGCCGGTGATGATAGAGAATTCCCGCGTCATCGGAGGCGCGCTCGACGCGGAAGCTGTCCCCCATTCGCTGCCGGAGCGCGGCGGGGAGTTGCTCGGCCGTGCTGGATGACCAGCCGCTCTGCTTCGCCAACTGCGCCAAGGCATCGTCTACTTTGCCATCGACCCGGGCGGGCGGCGCCTCCGCGGCGCACAGCACGACGCCGCCCTGGGCTAGGAACTGCCCCAGCAGCGACACCGTGCTCGTGTGCAGTGTCTCCGTGCCCGGCGGGATGACGACCGTGTGGTAGGCCCGCTGGCCCACGACGAAGCGTCCCTCTTGCACCGCGCCTTGTCGTTCGAGAATGTCTTCCGATCCCAAATCAAACTCCACCTGTGCCTTCATCAAATCGGTGACAAGCAATTGGAAAGACTCGCCCAATACGCCGAGCTGCTCCTTGTCGCCTTGATACATCCACGCCGTCGATGTGGGTTCGAGCACGAGGATCTCGTTGATCTGCTCGCCGTGCGACATCGCCGCGGACAGCCGGGTGAAGTACTGCGCGAGCACGTGATAATTCTCGAACCACGGCGCATGGTAGGAGAACGAGGGCGGATAGTCCGCCTTGCGCGCGCCGCGGTTGGTGATTTGCGAGAGGTGTTCATTAATCGTGTTTACGCCCAGCACCAACAGCCAGTCGCCAATGCGCTTCAGGTCCTCGAAACGCATTTCCCAACTGCTGCCGCCGAAGCTCTCGCAGAGGGTGCGACGCCGCCCGGACTGGTTGGCGGCGCTGCGCAGCTCGAGCACCGACCGCACATTGCCGAACTGCGCGTGTACGCCTTCCTGATATTGGTTGAAGAGCGTGTCAATCGCCGGCCGCTGCTGCCAGGCGTACATCGCCATGTTGTCCGGTGCAATGCGTGCTTCCGGCCAGCCATGCTCCCAGTAGTGTCCCGTGAACTCCAAGTTGTTCCGTGCGCAGTACTCGAAGTACGGCTGTGCCCAGCGCTCGATGAAGAGTTCCAGCAGGGTCCGGAAATAATCGTGGCGCACGCGCCGCCAGTCGCCCACGGGACGCCATAACCCCAGCCATTCCGTGCGCAAATCGTAGCCGCGCCGTTGTTGAAACTGCTCCAGCAGATCCGGCGTCCAGTGCAGGCCTGGCGCGCTCGCCAGGTGCGGCTCATCCGTGAAGACGCCGGGAATGCGCTGGCCGAACTGCGCGCCCACCTCGGCCTTGTACCGGTCCAGCGTCACTTCCAGAAATTTCTGCGTGACTCCCGGACGAAGCAGATCGACATAAAACGTGCCTCCGTACCACGGTGTCGAGGGCGTCGTCGTCTGGACGATAACCAGGTAGTCCCCGGGCGGCAACTTACCATCACGATACGCCTGCGTCACGTCTTCCGGATGTTCCCCGCTGCTGGTGTACACCGCGAGCACCGGCTCCGCCACCTCCCCTGGCAGCGTCACCGCCCGCAGATCCATCCCCAGCGCGCGCGACTCCGGCATCGCCTCCGGCACGAACCCCCCGGCGAAACCCGAAGGATAGGAGTTCTCGTCATAGATCCAGACATTCATGTCCAGACGCTCCGCCTCCTCCAGGCTCACCTTCCACAGGCGGAACCAGTCCTCCGAAAGGTACGGCGTCATCAGGCCCGGCCGCGGATGCACCCACACCTGCTTCACCTGCTGTCCCGCAAGGTCGCGCAACGTCGAGCGGATCTGCTCTTCCGTCAGCAGGTCATTCCACACCCACAGCGGCCCCGTGCTGTACTCCCGCGGCGGCTGCGCAAAGATATCGCTCAGCCCCTCAATGTTTTCCGCGGTTGCCACAATTGAAGTCACCCCAAGCATGAGCAAAAGTATTCCCCGCATGACTGTCCCCTCTTGACGAAAACCCTGGGCATTGAAACTGGAGTATAACGGAAAACCGCCGGACGCGCTATCTCGCACATTCAGCGGGACACTTTGGAGGGGTATAGTCAGACGGGTACAACTGTCCACTTGCCCGAGGCTTGGGCCAGGCGGCGTTCCGAAAAGCGCCCCTGCTCAAGCGCTCTAGCCAAAGGGAGCAGTTTTGACGCTATCACCAAGCGATCGTGTTCATCAGCGAACATGTCCCGTGCCGCCAGCCGCTGGGCAATAGTCTCTTCGTTGCCGGCGGCGTGAGTGGCACAGAGTCCCTCCAGGAACGGCATCTTCTTTCCATGGAACAGCCGCCAGTCACCACATTCAATGATGGGCGATCCATCCTTTGGCCCGTTGTAGACGTAAGTCCACGCACGCCGGACACGCCCCTCGCCCACACCGACGAGAATCAACGTGCGCCGGTACAGCGAGCCGGCATTGCCAAATCCAGTGAATCCTTCACACTGATCGAGGATGCGTATTGCATCTTCGATTCGACGTATTCGGCAAAACTCGCCCTGCACCCAGCGCTCTGGACCGCGGGAGAAAACTATGCCTGGGAAGTCCCCCAAATCCAAGAGGATGCCTGGCGTTTCCGCGAGCAAAGAACACTTCAAACCGTACCGCTCCAGCAAATGGAAGCGGCCCTCCCCCCGCATCAAGGTGCCATAGACGAAAACACCGTCGACCTGGTGCCTGGGCCGCTCACCGCGTGCTGCGGCCATCAACATGGTGTCGCGAAGTTTCCAGTCATAGAGGCCCTTCCGCACCACCTCGATATACGGGGATGAGGGCTCCACAAAGTCACTCGTTTTGTCAGGCACCACGCGGTAGGTGCGGACTTGTAATTCCTCTCCATCACATAAAACTGTGGCTTCAAATCGCTCGTAGCACGCCGGTGCGCCCTCCTTCCGATCCAGGGCTTTCCACGTCTGTTCGTCTGCCTCGAACACCATCCCTTCCACCAGTTGACCAGGACGCCGCCTCAAGTTCAGGACACCGCCGTCCCATCGGCTGGAGCCGTAGTTGAAGACCAGTTCATGGTCAGGCAGGCATGCCTGGTACTTGGGATGGAGTTCAGCCGCAGTGAATCCGTGGCTGCGGCACCAATCATGCAAGTGTTCGAGATTGAGATTGGAACCATAAGCGAAGTAAAGGTTGCCCATGTGCGCGTCTCCTAGGTTTGATCCCGTGGATTTGTCCCGCCGGTACCCGGCAGTCACGCTGCTCATCTTACAGCGCTGTCCGTGACAGCAGCGTGACACTGCGTGGGCTTAACGGGCGCCAGCCAGGGTAGCGGCGTGAGCAATACCCATGATAGTGATTTGTGGAGAAAGTTCATACAACCCACGGGCTTCTGGACACTGCACTGTCTTTTCACGGGGAAGACCTGTCATTTCGGCCAAGTCATCCTTGAGTCTCAACAGTGCTTGGCGAAAGGAATCGTCGGACGAGTCGGGCAAGGCGCGCCTGAGCCTGTCTCTGGACACACCGACATCTTGCAGCAGACAACCCAGCAATCGGGCGGAGGACCTTCTTAACCTCTCGTATCGCCCCGGCCCCTTGCGCCATCTCGGCTCCTCCACAGATTCGGGCAAGATGAACGAGATGGCCTGCGCATCCGCCTTGAGTCGGTCCTCCAACTCCGCCTCCGCCAGTTCGGCCGTGTACACCACCTTGTCCGTCAGCGAATGGCGTCCAAGCAAGACCCATCCATTCTCCGGGAAGTAGGCAGGATCGCAGCCAACTCCCTCCAGTGGCGCATAATTGCAATCTAGGAAGAAGGTGGCGAGCTCCAACGCGTTGAAAATATCATTCTGCAGCGGCACCTGACGGCGAACCCGCTCCTCTGCCCTATCACCTTCTCTAATGGGAGGACGTTGCGCCAACTGGATCGCCCGCCTTCTAACCTGCTCTATCTTTCTCCGGATATCATCCCGTTCTTCAGCGGGCTTCTGGAGAAGCATGCGATGGAGCACGGCGAGCCGATATAGCCGCGGCATCACTCCGAAATCCCCGCTTAGTCCCCATTCCTTGTTCCAGTCTTCTTCGCTCTCCGCCATTGTGGCTTCATTCAGCAACTGGTCGATTCTTTCAAGATCTTCAAGCCGGGCGCTATTGCCTTCCCGGAGAAGAATGAGTGCCAGGCGATATGCCGCGATTTGGGGCCAAGGCCTTGGCAACCCTGGGGATTTGTCGTATGCGTCCTGGAGGATCTCTTTCGCTCGCTTTGCTGAAGACTTGAGCAGTTTTTCATCGGTCCCATGCTTAAGCAGCCGCGCCACGTTGGCCCTGCGTACTTCATCAACAACTTCCATTGCATTCCTCCCCGGGGCTTTCGAGCGTTCGCCAAGCGTCATGAATCGAGCAATTCCGCATCACAGCGCGCAGCACCTGGAATCTGGGTACAGTCTCCATACGCATGATGCTGGCCTCTCTTCCAATCCGGCCGCAGTTCTACGTTGGCGGCTCCTGCTTTCTCGCGCGCCTCGCTTGGTTTTGGCGTCGAACCCTGACGCCGCAGTTCCCACCAGCACTGTCCGCGGTGGTTGTGCTCGTGGTCGATGGTGAAGCCCGCGCGCTGGGCGACGGGGCCGATCCAGCCCATGCAATGCGCGCAGTAGTCGTGATAGGCCTCGAGGCCGTGCTGGATTAGGAACCCCCTTGACGGGCAGTCGTGCATGTCGATGCGGAAAACATCGGGCGTGCGCGTGAGGGCGTACCCGGCCTCCTCCTGGGTCAGCGTATGGCCCCAGTATTCCTCCATGCCGTCAAAGCCCTTCTCACTGATGAGCTCGCTCGCGTGGGATTGCGAATCGAACGCAATGGCTTCTGCCCAATACTTCGCCAGCGCCGCCTCGCCATACGTGCGGCGGATGTATTCGAATGTCCAGTCGTAGTGACCGCAAAAATCTTGGACGCCGATCATGGGGTAGTTCTGAGTTCTGAGTTGTGAGTTTGGAGTTTGGGGACGGGCAAGCAGAAGCGTTGGTGGCAGGTCCCTCCACCGGGTGAAGGTGATCCCGGCGCGCTCGGCGATGGCGGTGGAAACGTGGTGACAGTGCTGGCAGTAGTTCGGCACGATCTCACGGTGGTGAAGCCGGAGCCAGCGGATCGCGGGGCAGTCCCGAACGTCAATGTCCACCGCGGCGGCATCGCGCGTCACGGCCACGTCGACGCCCGGTTCCTGGGCAAAAAAATCGCGCCAGTACCGCTCCACTGCTTCGAGGCCGCCATCGCGGAAGCGCGCGCTGAGCGGGGCATAGTATTCCTCGCCGAGGGTGCGCCAATAATCAACTAACGCCTGCTCCCCGTAGGTGTTGAGCAGGAAACGAAAAGTTGCGTTAATTGCAAAATAAAAGTCGCCAGCGGCCATCTGTATCCATGCCCACAGTCTGGCGCAGACACTTTTGTCTGCTCACTCAAGGCAGACAAGAGTGTCTGCTCCACTTTCATTAAGGAGTCAATTCCACTGCCACCCGGTGCAGCACGGCAAACCTGTCCCCGTTATCAGAGCGAAACACTGCACGATACTGCATCGCTCGGTCTCCAGACGCCACCTTGAAGGCGTTGCCCTCTACGGGATTCCATGTTGCCTTTTCCAACTCATCCGCGCCTGTAGCGCTACACACTTCAAACAACAGTGTCGCTCCCTGTGGAACATCCGCCTCGGCGCTCAAGATTCCCCCGGCATGGTTTTTATTCCAGGTGTGGATGGAAGACGCATACGTCTGCTCCCAGCCCCGGTCATAGATGTGCCCAATGTCTTCCGTCCACATCCAGTGCGGGCCGACGGCCGGTAGCAGTGTGACGCGTGGATTGGCGAAACGGTTGCCATCGTTGTAGAACACCTTCGAGTTAGCGGCGTGGTTGCCGTCGCGCGTGTGGCACGACACCGCGAGGTCGAGCTTGCCGTCCTGGTCGAAGTCGGCGGCGAGGCCGTCCGACGGCGAATCGCACACCAGCGTGGTGCGCGTGCGCGTGTCGAAACCGGCCGCGCTGCCCCAATAGAGGTAGCTCGGCAGGTTCTCGCGGGTAAGATCGCCGTGATAGTGCGACGAGAAGATATCGAGATAGCCATCCGCATCGAAATCGGCCACGGTGGTGCCAACGGGCGCATTCCCCGGCAGCCACTGCGCGTTCCACTCGTGGAAACCGTCTTCCGCACCCCAGAAGAGGAGCGAACCGGTATCGAAGTGCAGCGCAACCTTATCGTTGTAGCTGCCGGCGATCAAATCCAGAAAACCATCGGCATTCAGGTCGGCGGTCTCGAGTTCGATCGGCTGCGGCGCGCTGAGTTGCGCCTGCCGCGCTTCAGAAAAACCTTCGGTCCCGCCCCAGAAGATGCGGATCAAATCCGTGTTGTACGAAGTGACGGCGATGTCGAGCCAGGCGTCGCGGTTGAAGTCGGCCACAACGCAAATGGCCGAGCGGCCCGGCGAAGGCAGCGCCACGCGGCGTTCCGCGTTGTAGCCGTCCTTGCCACCGTAATACAGCGCCAGAACGTCGGGCCCGCCGCTGGGCGGCGGGTCAAACGCGCCAAGCGCGAGATCAAGATAGCCATTCTTATCGAAATCGGCGACATTGCTGCTGAAGAGGTTGTATTCGCGCAACACGGCAGGCTTTTCTGTGATATCGATGCCGTCGCGCTTGCCCCAAAAGATGTTTGCGCCAAGTTCGACCAGGCTTTGTGCGCCCGGGCCGAGGTGCCCCGAGCACATCGCGATGACATCGGTCCAGCCATCGAGATTGAGGTCGGCGGCACTGGCCTCGTAGCCGCTCACAAACGGAATGAGCACGCGGCGTGCTTCGCTAAAACCGTCCGCGCCGCCGTAATAGAGATAACTCGGCACGCGCTCGTTGACGGTGCCGCCGGCACTATTGCAGAAGACCGCGCGGGCAGGCAAGCCCTTCTCCGCGGGCACAATCATCACGTCTGTCGCCGCGCTCACGGGAATGCCGCGCTGGTCCGGCGCCAAGTTGTGGCTGCCGTTGCCAAAGAAGTTCGGCGCATCAACGGAAAAGGTCTCGCCACCCTGGTATACCGCGACCACCAGATCGGTGCGGCCATCCGCATCCAGATCACCGGCCGCGGTGGCGGTGGCGGTGGCATGTGGCACACGCAGTTGTGTGCCACGCTGCTTGTCAAAGCCGTCAGCGCTTCCCCACAACACACTCACGTGGCCGGCCTTGTCTTTGTCGGCGCCAGTGGCTTCGCCGCCGGAGGCATGTGCAATGGCCACCTGCGTGAGCACCAGATCGCAATGCCCGTCCTGGTCGAGGTCGCCCGCGGTCACCTGGGAGGCGGTAGGCGCATCCAGCGTGACCGGCTCCTCCCAAAGCGGTCCCGGCTTCCCCGCAACCATGTAGACGTGCGCGCCGGACGCGCCCAATACCAGATCGAGCTGCCCGTCGTCATTCACATCCGCGGTGGCCAGGCATTGCGCATCGCTGCCCGGCAACACCACGGCGGTGCTGTCGCGGTGGTTGCCCGTCACGCGCAAGACCACCTCAACGGTGTGGTCCGCGGTCAGAATAGCGAGATCGCCCGCGCCATCCTCATCGAGATCGCCCCCCGTCATGTCGAGCGCATTCTTGACGCCGAAATCATAGTAATTGCTGAGCAAATACCCATGCTCGCCACCCCAGAACACGCGGACAATCCGCCCGTCGCTCTGACCCGGCAGCCACGCCAGACCGTTCAGCGCGGCAATGTCCGGCCATTTGTCGTGGTTCAGGTCGCAGACGGCCACGGCTGTGGCGTCAGAGACGGGAAGCACCCCATTGCTGCGCGACGCAGGCCAGCCGTCCGCGCCGCCATAAATAATGGTGACAAATCGCCGCGGGTTCTGGATGCCTTGACGATTCGGGCAAAAGACCAGGTCGGTGAAACCATCGCGATTGAGATCGCCCTGCGCCACGGCGAGGCTGCCCTCGACGGCCAGCGGCGCGTGCCGCACCTCGAGCGCAGGCGTAACCCAACCCACGGTCGACGGCAGAATGCCGATCAGGTCGTGCGTGCAATTCAGGAGCAGATCAATATAACTGTCGTGGTTGATGTCGAAACGATGGATAGTCCGCACCGAGCCATCGTGCGCAACATAAATATTCTGCCCGCCGGCGTCCAGCGTGCCATCGGCAAAATCCTCGAAGGTGTCTTCGACCCAGCTTTCGGCCACTGCCGCATGTGCAATGAGCAGAAACACCCACACCAAGCATTGCCCGATACGTCCCATGTTTGAACCCCTGTGAACGGCCGCTAAGAAACCTCTTCAATCATCTTTTCCAAGGTGGCGAAAAGAGTTGGAATTTCAAATTTGCAGACCCGAAAGATCACTTCACGGTCGAGGTCAAAATAGTTGTGGCTAATGACGTCTCGCAGCCCTTTCGCAGCCTTCCAGTCAAAACTGGGGTACTGCGAAAGGAACTTGCCATCGGTAAGCCGATCCAGCTTCTTAAGACTTTCACCAATTGCGGAAAGCAACATTGCGATCGCGTCGAAACTAATCTCTCCAGCATCAGTTTTCCGGAAATCATCGGGCTTATGGATCGTGTGAATTCGCTGCTCGATCCGCTTGGCCGCTTGGAGCCTCTGAACCAGAATATCTCTCACTAGCTCCGGTTCAAACATAAACGGCTTCTCGGTCAATCCACTTCTTCAAGAATGCGTTCATTTCTTCACGGTATCGAACAATGTCTACGCGGCGGTGCAGCGATTCTTCCAGCGTATCTTTCATGTGGACCATTGAAAAAAGGTCCGGTTCAGTCATCTGTACCACGACATCCACATCGCTTTCGGGCGTGGCGTCGCCGCGTGCCACGGAGCCAAATACGCCCAACTGCGTTACGCCGTATTGCCGCGCAAACTCCTGTTTGTGCCGCCGCAGGACATCCAGGGCCATTTCTCGTTCATGTGCTGTCATGAAAAGACCTCCTGGGACCATT
>JACPGD010000343.1 GCA_016182645.1 Candidatus Hydrogenedentota bacterium
GCCGTCTGAGCGCGCCGCTGTTCCAGCCCAAAGCCGAGTTCGGGTGACTGCGCGTGGCAGCTTGTCCATCAAGGACGCCTTGAAGATAGCAGCACCCCCCTACGGCCTCGAACCAATGAATGCACCTGCCCCGCAGCGGGCGATCAGAGTGCGGATGGAAGCATGGTTGGGCCGGACAGCAGCGCAATCGAGCGGTCGTCAAGCCGCCCGCACTATTTGACACGGCATTCTCATGGAAGCTGCCACCCACCAGTCTCATGCAACGGGCGGGCGAGTCTTCCATTGGCCGTTGGTGAAATCTGGGAAAGGGATCGGCTGACTCCCGCTTGTGGCGGATTGGCTGCTCAGCGGAATAACCGCGCTCCAGGTGGCGGCATCGTAGACGTCTTGCGGCGGCTGGGTCTTGTTGCGGACGGCCTGAATGAACTCGTGCAGCGTGATGTAGTCCGCGCCGCCGTGGCCGCCGGTGGCCAGGGCTTGTTCGTGGTGGGTGGCCCAAGTCGGATGCCGGTATTTCTCCAAATACGGCGGGAACCGCTCGTAGGTGTGCGCCTGTGGCGACACGCCCTCAACATAGATCTCATCCTGGTTCCCCATGTACAGGCCCTTCGTGCCCTGGACGCGGAAAATGAGATCGTAGGGGCGTGGCGTGCCCATGTCGTAATACAAGGTGACCGTGCAGCCGTGCGCGGTTTGCAAGAGGGTGGTGTTGATGTCGTTCATCGCGAACTTCATCTTCGCTTGCGGACTTTCCGGGCCGAATTTTGTCGCGGCGAAATCGCTAATGCCGCGCGAGACCGTGCTCATGCTGGTCAGGTGCGTGAAGCGGTCGCCGCGGTTGATGTTCGTCTATTGCGCGACCGGCCCGAGGGGATGCGTGGGGTAGAGGTTGCCGGTGCGTTTGGTCATGACATCGCCCCACCAGGTGAGTTAGCCATCGTCCGTGAAATGCAGATAGCGTGTGTCGTGCTGATAGCCCGCCTCGCAGTGCAGTAAGTCGCCGAAGACGCCTTCGCGCACCATGCGCAGAATCGCGAGCACGTTTTCAAAGTAACAGACGTTTTCGAGCATCATGCACGGCATGCCCGTGGCCTCGGACGTGCGCACGAGGTTCCAGCAGTCCTTGATCGTCGTTGCGGCGGGGACTTCGGTTCCGGCGTATTTTCCCGCGCGCATCGCTGCGACGGCGACGGTCGCGTGCCAGTCCCATGGCGTGGCGGTAATCACCGCATCGAGATCGTCGCGAGCGCACAAGTTCTCGAAATCGTGGTCGCCGTTGGTGTAGGCCGCCGGGCGCTTGCCCGTCTTCTCTTCCACCGCCGTCACGCTCTTTTCGGCCCGTTCCGGAACAATATCGCAGATGGCGTTCACCTCGACGCCCGGGAGGGCCAGCAGCACCTGCACGAGAAAGGTCCCGCGGTTGCCGACGCCCACGACGCCGACCCGCACGGGTGTGGCGGGTTGCTGCGCGGTGGTGGTGGCGTGCAGGGCGAGTGTGGCGCCGGCGGCAGTGCTTTGCAGAAAAGAGCGGCGGGTTAGCATGGGTGGGATCCCCCCAATGTGGCACGGACGGACACGGAGAAACACGGACGAACACGGACAAGAGGGACGACAGAAACAATAAAGTTGATGGAACCTTTCAGCGTATGATGCCCGAAGCAGGCTGCGTGGCGCGAGTTTGACGGTCCGTTCGATATTCGCACCATTTCCCTGTTAGCATGACGTTGCGTGAGTGGCTCGCCTGGCGCGCGGTTCTCGGTGCGCTTTTCATAAACTTGGGACCCCCGTTACATGCGATTATTCTGTAGTTTTCTGTTGATCCTGGTTGCGGCGTCTCCATCATTCGCCGAAGCGCTGGTGGAAGCACAGTGGGTCCGTGACCCGCGGATGGAGGGGCAGCCCATTCGCGACTACTACGGTCGTCAACCGAAGCAGAAAACTGAGAGTGACGGCCCCTGGAACCTGCACACGCTTTTCCGCAAGGAGATCCAGCTTCGCGCGCGGCCGAAGGAGGCACGGCTGCTTGTTACGGGGGACGACTACTACAAGTTCAGTATTAACGGTAAGCCGGTCGTGCAGGGACCGGAGCCGGGGTATCCATTTGCGTATCCCTATTACCGGCTCGATGTCCCGGCGTTTCTCGAGGCCGGAACAAATGTGCTTGGGAGTCACCTGTTTTACCAGGGCCTGGTCAACAGGGTGTGGAACAGCGGCGACAACCGCTCGGGCTTTCTGCTCAGTCTGCGCGTCACGTATGAGGACGGGACTCGCGAGGAGTTCCTCAGTGACGGATCGTGGCGCTGTTTCCCGCTGCTGGCCTTTCCGGGCATGCGCACGACGGGGTATTCGACGCAGTTTCTGGAAGACATCGACCTGCGCCTGATGCCGGTGGGTTGGCAGGTGGCGGGGTTCGACGATTCCGCCTGGTTCGCGCCGCTGGTGGAGCGACAGGACCATGTGTTCGTCGAGCAGCTCACGCCGCCCTTGCAGGTGTATCGCATGATGCCGGCGGTGAAGAAAACATTGGGGAAGGGGCGTTACTTTTTTGATTTTGGCCGTGAAATCGTTGGGTGTACACGCATTCAGATCAAAGGCGCGGCAGGCGATGTGCTGACCGTGCGTCATGGGGAAGAACTGGAGGACGGCGGCAATGTCCGCTATGCCTTGCGTGCGAACTGCGTGTATGAGGAAAAGCCGGTGTTGTCCGGCGGCGATGACTTGATTGAGTTCTATGACTACAAGGGGTTTCGCTATGTCGAGGTGCTCGAAGCGCCTGCCGCGCCGGAAGTGTGGGTGGACGTGCGCCACCATCCCTTTCCCGAATGGAAGGCCCGCTTCCAGAGCAGCGACAAGAATCTCACCGCTACTTGGAATATCTGCCGAAACGGGGTGCAGATGGGGTCGCAGGGAAGTTTTCTTGATTGCCCGACGCGCGAAAAAGGGCAATACCTCGGCGACGCGCTGATCACGTCCCGCTCTCACCTCTGGTTGACGGGCGATGGCAGCCTGACGCGCAAAGCGCTCAATGATTTTCAATACTCGCGCCGGATTCATCCCGGCCTGATGGCGGTGGCGCCGGGCAATACGATGCAGGAGATTGCGGAATACAGCCTGCAATTCCCGCTGATGTTGCGCGAGTATTACCGGCAGACCGGCGATCGCGCCTTTACTGAACTGATGGCGACCGCGGTCTTCCCAGGTTTGTTTTCGCATTTTCGACGCTATGAAAACGAGCACGGCCTGCTGGAGAATTATACGGAGAAGCAGATTCTCGTGGATTGGCCGGAGAGCCTGCGCGGGGAGTTCGACTACGAGAATTCGATCAACGCGTGCAATACTGTTCTCAACGCCTTTTACTATGGAGCGCTCAAGGCGGCCGCGGATCTGCTGAAAGAGCTGGGGCGCGAAAGCACGCTTTACGAGGCGTGGGCGCAACAGGTGGCGGAAGGTTTCGCGACGCAGCTTGCCGATCCAAAGACCGGTCTTTACCACGATTCTTCAGCCTCGAAGCATTCTTCCCTGCATGCCAACGCTATTCCTCTCGCCTTCGGCTTGAGCGCCGGCGCGGACAAAGAACGCATGCTGGAGCTGATTGCCCGGGAGCGGTTGAACTGCGGCGTCTACATTGCGTCCTTCGTCATCGAGGCGTGTTTCCGCAGCGGCGCGCCGGATCTCGGCTACAGCCTTATCACCGGCGAAGAGAAGAATTCCTGGCGCGAGATGTTGCGCAATGGCGCGACGGCGTGCACCGAGACGTGGGCGCCGGAGCAAAAGAAGAACATGAGTTGGTGTCATCCTTGGAGCAGCAGCCCCCTCTACCTGCTTGCGGAATACGTGATGGGGCTCAGCCCGGCGACACCGGGGTGGACGCGTATTCGTTTTGCCCCGCCGCGGATCGAAGGACTACCGGAGATGACGCTGACGGTGCCGCACCCGAAGGGCCGGATGACGGTGCACTACACGCCCCAAGAAGGATATCGTCTGAGCGTGCCCACGGGCGTGCCCGTGGATACGCCGGCAGCGCCGGAAGTGAAGCTGATCGTGGAAGAACTACCCGCTCAGGATCAAGCCTTGCTATCGGAAGGACAAATGAGACAACTTGAGTCACAGGGATGGCCTGAACATGTTGGCGCTGGATTGGGTGTGTGGGTCGACGTCAAACATCAAATGCTGTACGTGCTCGAGAATCTGCGGCCCGTGTGGCAAGCTCGGGTGGCCACGGCGGCGGCGGGCGTGGGCAGTGAGGCCGGGACGATGAAGACGCCCCCGGGCTGGCATGTGGTTGCCGAGAAGATTGGCGCGGGGGCGCCTTGGGGCCAGGTCTTTCGTTCACGCGCCCCCTCCGGGCAAATTTGGAAACCGGGCGACGACACCCAGGAAGACCTGGTGCTCACGCGGATCCTGTGGCTGGATGGGCTGGAAGAGGGGAAGAACAAAGGCCGCAATGCCCAGGGACACTCCGTGGATTCGAAGAGCCGATGCATCTATATTCACGGGACGAATGGCGAAGCACTTATCGGCACGCCCTCGTCGCACGGCTGCATCCGGTTGCTCAATGATGACGTTATCACGGCTTTTGACCTGATTCCGGAAAATGCCCCCGTGCTCATAACGCCCTGAACCCCTTGATGTAACTACGCTGGATACACGCAAGAACTACGGTGAAGAGCGCTGGGTAACGATGGGTCCCCGGCCAGATGACCCATGCCCCGCGAACTGTCACCGCGAAGAGGAGGGAGCACCGGGCCGACGGCCTGAAACACGGGGGGTGGTTGGAGCCGGGGGAATCGGACGGATCGGTCGAATCGGACTGATCGGACGGATGCCACAGGGGAAGGTTTCAGGATGCCAGATCATCCACCCTCAAGTTTTGGGGCTTGAGGGCGGCACGTGAGGCTTGGCGCGGCGGCGCGGGACGAGGGAGGCCACTGCCAGGAGGAGCAACAGCCAGCCTGCGGGTCCGAGCGATAGCAATATGACGAAGCTCTTGATCAGGGCGAGCGTGAGCCAGCGCAAGGGGGGACAGGCCACTACAAGATGCGCGATGGGCGGGCTGACGTGGTAATAGACGTCGACAAAGGCCGTTCCAAGGGCATTGTTCAGCAGGACGGTATCGCGGAAGTTGCGCAGGACGTCAATGTCGGCGGCGAAGGGAGTGTTGTATGCGGCGGTGGCGATGAAGCACGGCCCGCCGCCGCCCACGCCGCCGTCCACCAATTGCAGGATGCCCAGGGTGGTCAGAATGGCGATAATCAGGTTCTGCTGGTCTTCCGTTAAGATGGGTTCGCCTTCTCCTTCCCCTTCTCCCTCGCCCTCGCCTTCCCCTTCACCCGCGGCGGGCGTTCGATCAAAGGGCGCCAAAACCGAAGGTTGAATGAGTTCCCCGCCCAGCGCACCCGCTTCAAAATCCACGGACTGGGCGTTGAGCCTGCGCCAGGTGCTGCTGGTCGCGTCGACGAAGATCCCGGTGCTTGTGGTACCGATACGCACGGGATGCGAGTCCAACTCATAAATGCCCGCGGCCGCCAGGGGGAGGCCCATGATCAGGACATTGAGCGGATTGTCCGCGAGCGTGGCGGCGGGAACGTTCTCGAAGGAGCCACCGCCGTCGTCGCTGGTGATGAGGTTGATGGCCACGTATTGGCCTGCGCCTGCAAAGCTGCCGTCTGGTTCCGGGCGCAGGACTGCGGCTTCGGTGCTTCCCAGCAAGGTGCTGAGGTCTGGCGCGGTCTGGACGATGAGCATGCCCACTTCATCATCCGCTAGAAGTGCTTCGCTCGCGCTCACGGTTACGTTTTGTCCGTCATTCTCGGGGCTGTCGAGACTCACGGCGACGCTGCGTGTGCTCTTTTCCGGGGTGAAGCCGTACATGGCCGCGACGGCGCTGAGCAATGTCACGCTCCCTGTGCTCACTGTCGAAGCGAGCCAGCGGTCGCCGGGGCGGTTCAATACCTTGAAGGGTTCGTCGGGCAGGCCATTCTCGTCTGTGTCCATGGCCGCCGTGACGGGGGTGAGCGTCAACACGATTTCGTCGCGCGCGACGGGGGTCCCCAGGGTGCTGGAACTGGCGGTGACGCTTACCGTGAGTTGCTTCTCCTCGGTGATGTTCGTGGCAAACTCAACGATGGCGGCGTATGGCGGTTCCCGGTCGACACCGGCCGACTGGGCCGCGACACCTTCGAACTGCGTGAAGAACTCGACGCGCGCGGTATCGTCCGGGCAGTCGGTGATGGCCTCGACGA
>JACPGD010000351.1 GCA_016182645.1 Candidatus Hydrogenedentota bacterium
AGCGCGAGGCCGAGCACCTTGAAAATCACCAGGCCGCTGCGCCGGTAGGAAAAGCCGAGCCCGAGGCACTCGACCGCCAAGGCGACCAGCAATTTCTCGCCGGAGTAATAGGCCTGGAGCGCGAGCGTCAGCATGATCACGGTTTTCGCGATGAAGATTTGAAACAAGTAATTCCGCCGCGGCCCCGTCATTTCCGCGAATAGAGCGAAGGCCAGCAGCATCCCCGCGATGACCAGCCGGAAAATCCATTCCTGCGGCTGATAGTGCTGCCGAATCGCGAACCACGTGAGTGTCAGAAAGACGAAGGAGTTCACGCCGGCCATGGGGGCCACGGTCTTCCGGTATTCGCCCGTCTTCCGGGCGTCAACAATGCACGTCAAGGAGAAGAGGACGTAGCACACCGTTAGGAAGCCATTCGAGAGCCAGAAATACGTTTGGTCCGGGAGGTCCAGGGCGGGCGGTTCTCGCAGGAAGAAGAAGAGATAGGTCAGGTGGGTGGCGATGAGTGCCGCCCAAGTGAACAATAGCCAACGGTGCAGAAAATGGAAGATGAACGTAACCAAGGCGAGTGCGGTGCAGGTCACCAACGCATGGGTGAGGCTCTCCAGTGTGGGATCCTGCGTGCAACTCATCGCCACGGTATAGTACGCAAGAAACAGGCTGATGCCCGCCACCGTCTGGCTGCGCCGCCAATGCGCCACGCCCGCCATGAAAGCCAAACAAACCATCAACAGCGCCAGGCCCAGCCAGCGCTGGTCCTCAACGATGGTTATGCGCGGGACAAAGAAGGACGCATAGGTAACGAAGTATAAGATCGCCAGGCCGCAACCCAGGATGGCCTGGGCAAACAGGTCTTGACGTTTCCGCACGGCAAAGCCGAAACCGATGAAGGCTGCCGCGGTGAGGTAACCGGCAACGATCTTCAGCACCGGGCCAAATTGCTCTGAATAATAGGTGGTGTGCGCGCCGAGCACGAAGAAAGTCATGAGCGCGACGACGCCCAGGCGGCTGAACCACACCGAGCCGATATGCGACTCGATGGCCGGATCGCCCCCGCTGCGCAGCGCATCTTCCACCCGCTGCCGCACCTCCTGAACGCGGTTCTTGTCGCGGGCGCGCGTCCCGGCAGGAGGATCGGACGGCGGCGCGGGCAACTCCGCTTGCCGTTCCGCCAGCAGGTCCTGGACCAGATGTTTCAGGCCCTCAACCTGCTTTTCCAATTCTTCAATGCGTTTGTTTGCGTCCATTCACGATTTCCCGGGTACGGCCCTCATTCTAACCTACCCATTGGCCTGTCCGGGTAGCGGGGGGGCCCGCACGCTAACTTGGGCGAGGTGTGGCAACCCAGCAGTTCCCCTCAGTACAATCCTTCCTGATGAGTGAGATGACGCTTAAGAACTTCCGTCACCGTGCGTTCACCGTTCTCGCGGCTTGGCTGCCGCTCGTGCTCGGCGGTTGCGGCGTGGACTACGATGACGTCGCGAACATCGCCAATACGCGCACGGCCATCGTTTGCTTCGGCGACAGCATCACCCACGGCTATGGCGCGAGTCCGGGCCGTGATTATCCCGCACGGTTGGCGGAACTTCTCGGTACGCCTGTCATCAATGCCGGTGTCGACGGAGACACCACGGCGTCGGCGTTGAAGCGGCTTGAGGAAGATGTATTGATCGAGGAGCCACGCCTCGTCATTGTCGAACTCGGCGGCAACGATTTCCTGGAGCGCACTCCAAGAGAAGAGGTCTTCGAGAACCTCGAACAGATCGTGCGCACACTGGCCAGCGAGGGCAGCATGGTCGTGTTGGTACATATGAAGTTTGGACTGTTCACCGACCCCTACGGCGATGACTACGAACGGATAGCGGAAGAGAATGGCGCCCTCCTCGTGGAGAACGCCATGAAAGATATCTTCGCCAACCCGCGCCACATGTCCGACCAGATCCACCCCAATGATGCCGGCTACGCCCTCCTCGCGGAGCGCGTCGCGGAAGTAGTGATCCCCCTCCTCGATCAGGCCAATCAGCGGGTGGCGCCCTCAAGCGAGCGAACTTGAGGGTGGGATTGGTAGTGTGGCCGGTGTGCATCTCCCACCCTCAAGCTTGATCGCGTGAGGGCACCACTCCGAGTTCTTGATGGGGGATAGCGGTGACTTTGCGCGAGGGATCAAAATGCTGGCTTCGAATGCGATTGATCGAGCCATAGCGCATGAGGCAATCGAGGTAGATGGTGATGGCGTAGAACGTTCCCTGCGGCCAGAGCAGTTTAGCGCAGGCGAAGCTGGTCTGAAGCGCGAACCAGAAGGTGCGGAGGTAATTGAGGGGAAGTGAGGTGTCCGGCACCTTAATCCGAAAGAGATACCGGCACTGGCATTCCTTGCGCCATTTTTCAAGGGGCGGCCACGTCGCCCGCTTGGGCGATGCCTGCAGCTTGCCGTGCATGTGATAGAGGTGCGAGCCAGGCACCAGCAAGATTTCATAGCCCAGCCAGCGCGCGCGGTTGCAGAAGTCGTCATCGACGCCGTAAAACCAGAAGGTGGTGTCGTATTTCCCGACATTGGCCCAAACCTCCCTGCGCGCCACCATGGCGGCGCCGATGATAGTGCGAATGGGATAGACTTCGCGCAGGGGGCGGCCCACCACGGCGTCTTCCACGAGTTCGCGGGCTTCGATGACGTCTTTGAAGGCGTTGTCGTCCAGGTGTTCCGGCTTGCGGTAGTTGAACTGGAGCGGCGTAAGCACGCTCAGCGGATGATGATCGCACGCATCGAGCAATCGCTCAACGGAACCTGGCGTGAACTGCGTGTCCTCGTTCATGAGCAGGATGTATTCGATGTCCGGCGCCGCATGCGCCGCGTCCAAGCCCCGATTGATAACCTCCGCGATGGGCCGGTTGTCTTCCGTGCGGATAACATGCACTTCCCTGCCCGCTGCCTTCGCGACGTCCGCCGTATCATCGGATGAACCATTGTCCATCACGAAGATGACAAATTGCAGTTGATCGTGCTGTGACTCGATGAGCGAAGCGAGACATTTTGGCACAAAGTCCGCACGATTATATGCCGTGATAATCGCGGCCACTTTTCGCATGAAGTTTCTTGCCTTCTCCAAGTTGAAGCAGCGCGGACTTGGAAGTCCGCGCTCCGATTGCGCAAGCTATAGCACCTGGACGTGCGGTATGGCAACCACAAAACGGCCGCCCCAATCGCGGATATGCCGCATCTGGTCCATGATCTCTTCCTGCAGGTTCCAAGGCAGGATGAACAAGTAATCCGGCCTGTCCTCGGCGACGTGTTCCGGCGCTCGGACC
>JACPGD010000349.1 GCA_016182645.1 Candidatus Hydrogenedentota bacterium
CGGGACAGAATGTGAGTCATCCGGGATGGCAGAAGGTGAGCGCCTTGGCCCCGATCACGGTGAAGCGGTTGGATGCAAAAGGCGGGACCGTGGCGGTGGACGGGACGGCATGTTACGACGGGCTGAAACGCTGGGACCGGCGCGTGGTGTGGAACAGCAAGGCCCTCCAGGTTTCGGACGAGGTAGCCTTGGCGGAGGGGAAGGAAGAGATAGTCCTGTTCCGCTGGCATCTCGGAACGGAGGAAGCAGTAGTGGTCGAGCAGGTTGGGAGCGGTTGGGAAGTGCGCTGGCCGGCCGCGAAGATGGCGATATTTGCAGACACGCCGGTGAGCGTGACGCAGGTGCGGCTGCCGGACAATACGCTGGCGGGACACACGGGCGGCGAGGCGCCTGGGAATTACCACACGTGCGTCGTGGTGCAGAGCGCCGGGCCGGTGACAGCGTTGAAGGTTACGATGGACGTGTCGAAAGAAGGATGAGGGAGGAAGAGCGAAAGGACGGAAAGGACAGAAAAGACAGAAAGGACACAGGAACAGGAAATCGATTACAGGTGGCTGTGAACGAACTTGACGATTTCAGCGTCGGTTGTGGGGGAAGTGGTTGCGGGTTGTTGGGTAGCATCGAGGGGATTGGCGACGAGGGCGGGCATGGGGAGGGCGGCGATGAGTTCAGGGAGGTCGTAGTGGTGGAGGACGTTGGCGTAGAAAGCTTCGGGAGACCAGGTGTAATTCTCGGAGGCGGTGAGGGATTCAAAGCTGGCGAGGGGATTGAGGGCGAAGACCGCTGCGGCGTCGCCGGTGATGGCGGCGACATGGAGCCCGATCACGCCGCCGAGACCGTGGCCGCCGATGACAATGCGCTGTGGGTCGATTTCGGGCCGGCTGCGCAGGTAGGCGAGGGCGGCGAGGCCGTCGCGGATCTGCATGGCCATGATGGGATCGCCGAGCGCGTTGGTAACGTAGGCCATCCAGCGTTCGCGGTGGCCCCAGCCCGCGATGTCGTAGCGCTCGTCGGCGGGTTCTGTGTCGCCCCAGCCGCGGAGGTCGACGGAGAGTAAGGCGTGACCCACGTCTCCAGGTTCGATGAACCGAGCGAGGCGCGTCAGCAGGCCCTGGGAGCGGAGATCGCTCCAGCGTCCACGGTCGTCGAAGTAGAGGATGACGCCGCCGCGCCAGTTTTTGCTTGATGGGTAGAGGAAGGTTGCGGGGAGAACGATGTCTGGTTCGGGTTGGAGGAGGAGTTCCTGGAGGTAGTGAAACCAGACGAGCGCGGGCGGGTTGGTGGTGGCCTGGGGCACAGGCGTGGGCAGGGCAGCGCCGGCGAGTTGCGCCACGATGGCGGGGAATGGGGCAGGGATGCCCCGGCTACGCTTCAGTTCTTCCGCCCGCGCCTTGTTGATGCTGAACATGTTCGTGTCCTGCCGTGGATGGCAGGCGAGCATCTCATCGGGCAAGAGTTCCAGGTCCGTTTCTGAGAACGGTTTGGCTGGTGTCGTCGGAGCGCCTCTGACCCAGCGATCCATCCAGTCGGCAAAGTGCTGGGCCATGGCGACAGTATAGGCGTGGCCGCCGGGGTCGAGGAAGAAGGAGAAGCGGTCATCCAACTTCGCGCTGCCAAAAGCGTTCGTGACTTCATCCGCGATGCGCTGGCTCATGTCCGCGGTGAACACTTCGTCCGTGGCGCCGGCCATGAGCAGCACGGGAGTAGGCATCGCGGCGGCGAGCACGTCGATGTCGTCGTATTGTCCGAAGCGGCCGAGGGCGAGGGTCTCGGGGCAGGCGGCATAGCCGTCGAGCACGGGATGCAGCGCGAGCGGCACAGCACAACAGGCGGGACCCGCCGCCTTGATGCGATTATCAAGCAGCGTGGCGAACATCGTGGTCATCCCGCCGCCGCTGACGCCAGTCATACCCACGCCGCGGCTGAGATCGATATCGCCGCGCGTGGCCAGGTAATCAATGCAACGGAGCGCGTCGATGACAAAATAGCGGTTCGAGGATTCGCCCGTAAGAAAGCAACGGACGCCATCTTTGAAGTGGTCATTGCCGGTGCGTTTCTCACCGGACATATCGGGTGGGTCGAAGGTGATGGCGGCGTAGCCGCGCCGGGCGAAGATCTGCGCCGGGTACTGATAGACCGGGCGCGTTTTGGTGTCGTGGCCGACGGGCACCACAATGGCCGGCCACGGCGGGGGAAAGTCTTCGGCGCGCGGCAGATAGACAGAAGCATTGACGTCAAGTCCCGGAAGCGACTCGAAGAGAACGTTTTCGAGCACGAAGGCGGGGCGTTCGTGACGGGACACGGAACGGATATTGAGCGGGCCACCTTCCGCGCCGAAGGGCATGGGGCCAAGGGCGGCGCGCACGGCCTGGCGCACGTTGTCGCGCCAGACTTCCCACCCGCCGCTTGCCAGTGCTTCGCGCCGCCGCGCGGCCGTAGCGTCGAGGGCTTCACAACTTCGCCGCACGACATGGCGGGTGAGCATGGTACGGAGATCGAGTGGCGCGGCGAGAGGGCCTTGGGCGTAGACCTTTGCGGCCTCCGCCCAGGAAGGTGCCTCAGCGGTGGTGAGCAACTGCAAGAGCGCCAGTAGAAGCGGCATGGTTGTGATCCTGGTTGGCAGAGAGTGTACTGCCCAGGGACAGCAGGGACAACAAGGACGGCAGGGAAGGGCGAATTTGGAAAGAGGGACTTGATTGTGAGGGGAGCGTTCTGTATGTAGTAGGGGAAATGTAGCTGGGAAAGGAGCCTGGTATGTGGAAGCAGCGCGGGGGAGTACTGTTGGCTGTGGTGTTGGCGGCGGCGGGGGCGCGGACGGCGCCGATACAGATGGGGTATGACAAGGATGGGATGATCACGGTGAACGGGGCGCGGACGTTCATTGTTGGATCGTATTATGCCGGGAACAAGGACCATCCGCCGGCGCTGGAAAGTTACCAAGAACTGAAAGAGGCGGGGTTCAACCTGGTGAGTGCGTCGGGCGAGCAGTCGGCGCTGGCGCAGCAGGCGGGGCTGATGTTCTGGACGAGCATCGGCACGCTGGATCTCGGCAAGCGCGAGGAGAGCGCGCAACAGATTCGCGAGCGCGTGCTGGCGCTAAAGGACCATCCGGCGCTGGCGTTTTATGAGCAATTCGATGAGCCGGCATGGACC
>JACPGD010000345.1 GCA_016182645.1 Candidatus Hydrogenedentota bacterium
AATCAAACAGGGGAAAAGCAAAAGAAGCGGACCCGGAGACCAAGATGGTTGCAGGTTTGGTTGGGGAAGGAGTGACGTGAGGCAGATGTTCACCACCTTGTCCCACGGGTCCGCTTCTTGAGTGCGCTAAATTATGTAACATTGGCGAGGCCATGATTAGTTCCCAAGCGCCTCCACCTCGAACGACGTTTCGATCCGTCCGGTTCTCGTGTCAGGAACGACCTTGATGTGCAAAACGCTGACGCCGTTCACGCTCTTCATTTCGGCTTCGGTCAGTTCTGTCATGTGCAGCGTGACCTGAGGATTATCGAAGAGACTGCCCTCGAGGTGCTTCCTGAAGAGCGGGTTCATGTTCGTGTCGGAAACATGCACATCGTAGCTGCTGTGCCCTGATTCATAGGCGCCAGGTTTCCACATGAACTTCAGCGCGCTGACCTCGCTGATGTTCTTCTCCCTGGGGGTAAGCACAAAGACCTGCTCCGCGCGCATCACGCGCGCTGCTTCGTGCAGGTCGGTGCGATCAAACAGGGCCTTGGCCTTTTCGTCGGCGACCAGTCCATCCGCCCAGGCCATGGCCGTCACCGGGTCGGCTTGTACGGGCTTCAGCGGGTACTGTTCGGGCGCGAGCTCGACCTGCTGGCCGGGCCCCAGCGCCGCAAAGGTGATGTCATTCTGGACCTCGACGCGGCCCGTCGCGACCGTCACCACCGTGGCGTTGTCCAGAACCGCGACATCAAAAGTTGTGCCGAACACCGTGATATCACCGGAGGGCGTGTACACGCGAAACAAACGCTCGTCCTTGCCGACATTCAACCATACGTGGCCGTCATCGACCTGGACCTTGCGTTCGCCCAGCAACTTGACGCGGCTGTTAAAATCAACTTTAAGTTCGGAGCGTCCACCCAGAGCGATCATCAGTCGGCCATCACTATCGGTCTCGAACATTTCATCCTGCCGGACCGTGCTGCCCAGATCCACGTTTCGCCATTCGGGGAGTTCCTCGTGGCTGCGTGTGACACTTCCTTCCTCCTGCACGACCATGCCGATGGTCCGTCCGGGCGCCTGCATGGGCGGCCAGAACATCCAGAGGGCGAACGCCAGCAGCAGGAGGAGGGCGGGGGCAAAGGCGGGCATGAGCGAACTGACGCGCTGAGACCAACTCCGGGTGTGTTCGAAGCGGCGGGGAGTCTGGTAGGCCGTGTGGAAGTGTTCCATCTCGGGCAGGTGGGCCATCACCGCCTGGCGCAGGTCGCCCTTGAGACGAAACTCCGAAAAGACCTCGAACAGAAAGGCCGCATTCGCCTGATGGTGGCGCAAGGTGCCCACGCAAGCGGCGCATTCGTTGAGGTGCTGCTCGAGCACGACGCGCTCGGCGTTGCTGAGCTCGCCATCCACATACGCCTGCAACAGGCTATCTACTTGCCGGCACGATGCCACTGGGCATCTCCCTCCGTTGCACCGTGGTCGCCCAGGATCTCCCTGAGCTTCCTGCTTGCGCGGTGCAATATGCCTCGAATTTCATCCCGAGATTCACCGGTGAACCGGCTGATCTCCTCATAGTTCAGTTCCTGTAGGTACCGGAGCACGACCGGCAGCCGGTACCGCTCCGGGAGAGCGTCGATGGCCAGTTGAACCCGTTCAAAGGTCTCGCCATGTTCCGCCTTCGTCGTCGGCCCCTGCCGTGCATCTTCCAGCGACACCGTCCGCCGGTGCGGCAGCGGGGTCTCGTGCCGCAAGCGGGGCAGGTTCTTGCGCAGCCAGTTGGCCGCGGTACGGGTCGTGATTTCCTTCAGCCACACCCCAAACTTGTGGGGATCCTTCAGGTGGGGTAGGCTGCGGTAGGCCGCCCAGAAGGCCTCTTGCGAGATGTCCTCCGTGGCGCCGTAGCGGCCAGCGTAGTAAAAGGCCGTGGCATAGACCGCGGCCTGATAGCGCTGCACGAGAACCCGGTACGCATCGCTGTCGCCCTCCAGGCACCGAAACACCAATTCTGCATCCTTATCTTGATGCACAAGGTGCTCCTTCCCTTAAGCTTGTTCTGCCTCTTCGGTGCTAAGAGCGGGGATTAAACTGTCGTGCCCATAGAGTGGCCCCGCTCCGGCTGACCGGCACGATATGCTCCATTATGGAGCACATGCCCAATCAGAACCAACCACAAGAACGACAGCAGCGCCAGTAAGGACAACAAAGTCCCCGCCAAGAGCGGGATATAATCCGTTCGATGAGTCCGATCCGGGCGCTCCGTCGGATGTATTTCCTTCTACCCGGCACATCCATGATCCGGTGTTGCCATACCCCGGATAGGGCTGCGCGCGGATCCCGGAGCGGGGGGTGTGGCAACCCCCCGTTACCCCGACATGCCGGTCAACTGCTGGATCTGTTCTTGTGAATGTCCGGCGGCTTGTAACGGACCCATGATGTCGCGCTCCAAGTCGGGCACGAAGTAGTCCAACAACTCGCCCGTGCCCTCAGCCACGAAGTGTTCGTTTGCGCCTGCCACCAGCAGGGCATCGCCTGGCCCGAGTGTCTCCCGCTGGCGGGCGGCGTGGATCTCCCAGGCGCCCGTTTTGGCCAGCAGAATATGGAAACTGTCGCCATGGGTTTCCTGGCGCAAGGCGCCAGGCACGTGCAGCAGCCGGCCCGCAAAATAGTGGCACGCGCCCAGCACCACGCACTCCGCACCGTTCGTGCGACAGCCCAACGGCGTGTTGGGACCGGCATGCGGCTGCCCATACCGCACGACTTGCAAGCCCTTATCCAGATGCAGGGCACGCGGCTTGCCGTCGTCGCCGGGCCGGCCATAGTCATAAAGGCGGTAGGTAATATCGCTGTTCTGCTGAATCTCGGCCAAGAGGATGCCGGCGCCAATCGCGTGTACCGTCCCCGCGGGCACAAACACGGTCGTTCCGGCAGTCGCGGGAATGCGCACCATGAGTTCTTCCACCGTCCCCTGGAGCACACCGGCGCGCAGTTCGGGCGCGTCTACCTGCGGTTCGAGGCCACAGATCAGTTCGCTGCTCGCGTCCGCCTGGAGCACGTGCCACATTTCCGTCTTGCCCACGTCCGGCTCGTGCAGCCGCGCCGCCCAGGCGTCGTCCGGATGGACCTGCACCGAGAGCGGTAGCGCGGCGTCGATGATTTTGAGGAGAAGCGGGAATCGTCCGTTGGGGGTGGGTTGCGCGCGGCGGCCCAGGACCAGCTCCGGCGATTCCAGCATCAACTGGCGGAGCGTCTTGCCCGCGGCCGGACCGTTCAGCACCAGACTTTCGTGCTGGGGGTGGTCGGAGACGAGCCAGTCTTCGCCAATGGCCTCGTTTTCCGGCGAAAGTTTATGCAGGACTGTGCGCAGTTTGTGCCCACCCCACACTTTTGGTAGGTAGGCATCCTGAAAACGCAGCAAGGCGAGGTCGTTTAAGTTCACGGGTCGAATTCCGAGTTGTGACCACTCTATTCAGGCTACCAAAAGCAACCTGGTCCTGCCAGTTTGGGCCGTCTGACCAGTCTGACCCGTCGGACAGGTCAGGCAGTCCAGACTGTCCTCTCGCTCAACTCGAAACGCGCAACTCGCAACTCGTCGCTGGGTAGTACCGCGCCACCCCGTCTTCCACGCGCGAACGCAGCACCCCGCGCGTCTCCAACAATTCCAGGTGCCCCACGGCCACCGACAGCGCGAGGTAGAAGTGCTGCATTTCGATGTCCGGATACAATGCCTCGGCCACGGCGAAGGGGGTAACACCCGCCTCCCCAACGAGTTTCAGCACCCGGCGGTTCTTTCGCTCATGCTGGGCCAGGAGGGCATCAATAACGGCGCGGTGATCCTCGAAAGGCGTTCCGTGACCGGGATAGCACCGGCCTAGCGGCAATGCGCGCGAATGGCGCAGCGAGTCCTGGAATTCCACCAGGCTTTTCGCGCGTAGCTGCCCCGGCCCGGGCCGGCGCAGGAGCGGGTTCGGGTTGAAAGCGCGGAGGATGTGGTCGCCCACGATGGTGTAACCCGCTGTTTCGTTGACCAGCAGCGTGTCCGTGGCGCTGTGTCCGGGAACGAAGTGGGTCCGGAATGGCCCGGCCATCGCGCCGTCCGTAAACGTATGCGTTAGCGTGAACGGCGCGGTGAAATCCTTGAAGCGCTCCCACAGGCGCATCGAGGCCACCCGTTTCTCTTCCGGAACACCGAACTCGGTCATGATGTCCAGATAGAACTGAAGGTGCGCGGCGTCGTGGCTCTGGCCGAGCTGGGCGTGCCGCACGGCACCGGGGTGGCCATAGGCTTCCGCGCCCGACCCCTCCATGAGCTGCGAGAGCAACCCCACGTGGTCCGAATGGTGGTGCGTGATGAAGATGCGCTCGATATCGCTCACCGCGAGACCATGTTCGCGCAGCCCCTGTTCCAGTGCCGCCAGGCTCTCCGGCGTCCGTGTACCTGTGTCCACCAAGGTCACCGGCTCGTCCGGCAACAAAAAGACATTGACGGGGCCGACGATGAATGGCGTTGGGATGGCGAGGGGAATGGGTAAATTCGACATGCGTTCAGCTTAATCAACCGTGGGGGACGCCCTCAAGCGATGTCGCAAAGCGCCCCCGCGGATTGGCTTTAGCCCCCGCCCTGCAAGGACGCGATGTAGGCGGCCAGGAACTCCGGTCCCCAAAACAGGTAGATCAGACTGCCCAGAGCGAGATAGGGGCCGAAGGGAAGGTAGTGCCCTTCAAGCGTGATCACTTCATCTTCTTCATCCTGCACGGGCGCCTTCGAGGCTGATTTGGCTTCCGTCGGCGATGCTGGCGCCATGCCTCCCGCTGTGGCCGGTTCGGAGGTCTCCTTCCCCCCCTCCGCCTCTCCACCCTTGCGCCGGAAATAGAGGATCATTGCGACACCAATGACACTGCCGGCCACGCTCCCGATCATCAGCGCGCCCAGCACGCCTTTCCAGCCGAGGAACGCGCCGGTCATCGCAAGCAGCTTCACATCGCCGAAGCCCATGCCCGGTTTTTTGAGCAGAAGGACCGTGATCCGGTCGAGCAGGTACAGGATGCCGCCGCCGAGCACCACGCCGGCCAGGGCATCAAAGATAGGTGCGCCAAAAGTCGCTGTAACACGAAGGCCACTTCCCGGAACGAACATACCAATCAGCGCCACGAGCAGCCCCAGCGGGATGCCGGGAAACGTGATTTCATTCGGGATTGTCCAGTCTGCAAGGTCCTGGAACGTCACAATGACCATGGCCGCGCAGAACAGCATGTAGATGGGTGTGGCTATGCTCAGGCCAAAGCGCCAGTAGGTCAGGAAAAACAGGACGCCGGTGATAGCTTCGACCACCGGATACTGCCAACTGATCGGCAGCCCACAATGACGGCATTTCGCGCCGAGGAACAGCCAACTGAACAAGGGGATATTGTCATACCAGGCGATCGGGTTCTTGCACTTCGGGCAACGCGACCGCGGGCTGACCACCGACTCACCCGCCGGCCAGCGGCTCGCGCAGACATTGCAAAAACTCCCCACCAGCGTCCCCAATATGAAAGAGACCACCATGAAAAACGGATGAAGCGGCTGCAAGGCCTCGGGTAATGGCATGCGAGTTAATCCCTTGGGCTAATGAGGGCGAGAGTATAGGGGCTGCGCGCGCGACAGCGCAAATGCAGGCTGAAGACGTATCTCATGTCCGGTGGCGGCACGCACTGTAACGTACCACACGGGCGCCTCCTGCTCCCTTTTTTCTTCAAAGCAACCAATCCAGCCAATCGTCGAAAGCACCACGCTGTACGCTCGCATCGCCGGGGAAGAGGGGGACGAGCTTGAAGGTGAACCGCATGAAGAATGTGGTGAGGATGCCGGCGGCGAAGACAAAGAACGAGGGTCTTGTCTCCTGGGTGCGGCGTTCGAGGTGCATCCGCAGACGGACGAAAGCGGCCTGAGCGAGGCCGGCGACGTAAATCAGGGGGCTGACCAGAAAAGCGCAGAATCCGAGGCCGCCGAAAGCCTTCAACAGGATGATGTCACCGCCGAATTTGGTATAGCGGCTGAGCATCGCGAGGACCATAAGAATGATGGCCTCCCACGCGAGCGCTTTGGCAAAGATGTGAAAATGTTGCTCCCCGCGAGTCATGGGAGGGGCCCCCGTACCGCGTACCAGATTCCAAGTTCCAAATTTAAGGGTCTAAGCGCTGGAGGACTCAGGGATCTCTTCTGGCCCGCACTTGCGGTCTTATCTCTCCCGAAACAGTTCACGCAGGTTGATCTCCAGACCCTGCGTAATGCCTTCGCCTTGGATCACTTCATCCCCGGACACCGACACAGCGCGTCCGTCCCGGTGGAAGAATTGAATCTGCTTTTTGCCGGGATCGACCAACCAAAACTGCTCCGTACCGCATTCGAAGTAGGTCTTACGCTTATAGACGATTTCTGTTGGATGGTTCGACGTAGAGGCAGGCGCCGGGCGACAGCAGCGTGTCGGGGTTGCGCCGCAGCAGGAAGCCTTCGTTGTCCCCGCCATAATCCAATTCGGGATGTTGGCGGCAGAACTGATCAAAGAGAACCTGCAGCTTATAACTGATGCGATTGTGGTATTTCCCGGCTGGGGTCATCGTGACAAGTTCCCCCTCGATGATTTCCGCGAACTTCTCCGGCACCTCGATGTCTTCCACCCGCACCGGTCTGAATACTGTGGCTTGAACGCTCATGGGCCGCACCTGGGGCTGTCTCGCTGCTGAGGTCAGTGTAACATAGGCAGGAGAGCGGAGGGCATTAAGGGGAATCGGACGGATCGGTCAGATCAGACGCGTGGGAGCGCTTGCAAGTCCAACACAGCCACAGCGTTCACCCGATTTCCGCCTCCCTGATTCTCAACGCCGGAAACACAGGGGGCGGCATGCTGCCCCGCCGCGTCTTCGAGGCAGGGCATGTTGAGGGGCTCAAGCGGTGGAGAGGCCGAGGGCCGGAAGCGGGGGTGCGGGAGCAGTCCGGGCCTTTGCCAGGAGCAGGTCAACGAGCCGGATCAGCGCCGCGTAATCGACAGGTTTTGTGAGGTATCCGCTGGCATACTCCTGAAACATTTTTTTGTGCGCAGACGGCCACGAGGCGGGAAGCAACAACACCAAGGGAATGCCCGGGCATAAGTCTGCAAGCATTTCCAGACTATCCAGACCTTCCGTGAGCGG
>JACPGD010000346.1 GCA_016182645.1 Candidatus Hydrogenedentota bacterium
CACGCGGGCAAGTTTCACGTCGCGCCGAAGGAGACGTTTGCCTTCGAGGAATTCTTCAACTTCGAGTTCAAAGATCACAAGACTTCCATTGATATGGCGGAAGCCATCCAGCCGGTGATCGAGAAGGAGGACAACCGCCCATTCTTCCTGTATTTCTGCACGCGCGAGCCACACCGGCCCTTTCAACGCAGCCATGCCGATCCCGTGAATCCAGGAGAGGTGCGCGTGCCGCCGTTTCTGCCGGACACGGACGAGTGCCGCAAAGAACTGGCGGAATACTACATGTCCTGCCACGAGGCAGATCTCGCCTTGGGCAAGGTACTCGATGCGATCAAGGCCAGCGGCCACTGGGATGACACGGTCATTATTTGGATCGCGGACAACGGCCTGCCCTTTCCCGGCGCGAAAACCTCGCTCTATGAACCAGGCGTGCGTCTTCCCTGCGTAATTCGGCATCCGGAGCTCACGCGCAAGAACGCCACCAACCAAGCAATGATCAACTGGTCCGACCTGCCGCCCACCCTCCTCGACATCGCCCACGCCACGCCCGAAAAGGCCCAATACCACGGGCGCTCGCTTTTACCCATTTTAGAGACGGAATCACCGGGAGGCTGGGACGAAGTGTACTTCTCCCATACGTTTCACGAGGTCACGATGTACTACCCCGTGCGCGGCTATCGTGACCGGCGCTATAAGTTTCTCTGGAACCTCGCGCACCCGCTCGAATTTCCTTTTGCGCGTGATCTCTGGGACTCGGAGACATGGCAAGGGGTCTTGAAACGAGGCGACACGCATTACGGCAATCGGAGCGTCGAGGCCTTGCTGCACCGGCCCGAATTTGAACTTTATGACCTTGAGCAAGATCCCTGGGAAACCACCAACCTTGCACTTCAGGAAGAGTTCAAGTCTCACGCGACCTCCTTCCACCAGAAGGTCCGTGAATTCCAGGAACGCACGGAAGATCCCTGGGTGATCAAGTGGAAACATGAATGACGCGGTTGAGAAAACAGTCGATAAAGTAGCGGGGGGTTGCCACACCCCCGGTTCGGGGACCGAGACAGAACCGCCGGGGGGGTGGCAACCCCCGGCGACCGCCGCGCGTCGCTTACGCCGTCTGGGCAAGCGGGCCCTCGCAGTGCTGAAGCGGATCATGGTATTAACCGTAGTCGCTATCTTCGGTTTCTATGTAATCTTCTCATTTGTGCAACGTAACCTGATCTTTGTAACAAACCACACATTTTCTCACTCTCCACAGGAATATGATTGGAAGTATGAGGAAGTGTGGCTCGACGTGGCCGGAGAGAAGACTCATGGGTGGTTCATTCCCGTGGACAATGCCCGCGGCGTTGCGCTCTTCTCCCACGGCAACGACAGTAATATTAGTTCCAACCTGGGGACGGTGCGCTGGCTCCGCGGGTTGGGCTTCTCCACCCTGCTCTACGATTATGGCGGCTACGGCGAAAGCACGGGCAGGCCGAGTGAAAAGCGCGTCTACGCGGACGGCCTGGCGATGTGGGACTACCTGGTCCACCAGCGGCATGTGCCGCCGGAAAAGATTTTGCTCTACGGCGTGTCCTTTGGCGGCGGCGCCACCTGTGATTTGGCCAGCCGCGTGCACTGCGGCGCGGTCATTTTGGACAGCACCTTCCTGTCCATTCCCGATGCGGCATTTGAACGCTATCCCTGGTTCCCCGGCCGCTGGTTCATTCATCACGATTTCGACAACAAGAGCAAGATGGGCAAGATTAGCGCGCCCCTTCTCGTCCTGCACAGCCGGGACGACTCGCTCTACCCGATTCGTCATGGACAGGAACTATTCGCATTGGCGCCGGAACCAAAATACTTCCAGGAAACCCAGGGTGACCACGGGACCTCATTTGAGATTTCAAAGAAGCTCTACGAACAATCGTGGTCGCAGTTTCTCGCCCCCCTTTTTTAGGATCTCCCAAGTCTCCAATGGCTTTTCGGCAACCAGACAAGGTAGGCTTTTCGCATCAACAGAGGGAACCATCACATGCCAGACAAAGTCATTGAGCCGGGCGAGCGCCCGAAAAAGGCCTACAACAACTACGATTTCCTGAATGCGCCGGACGCGCGGCCGATCCGCGTGTTGTGCGAACTGTCGGAGCCGAAAACGCGCTTCCGGAAATACGACATCAAGGACACGGTGGTCATGTTTGGCTCGGCGCGCATTAAACCCAAGGACGCGGCCGGCGAATTACTGGCACAAATTGAGCACACCCTCCAGAAGGAGGGCGCCTCGCCGGAACTGGAACTCGCGCGCGAGCGCGCGCGGCGCGGCGTGCACATGTCCCGGTATTATGAAGAAGCCGCGCAACTGGCCGAGCGCCTCACGACCTGGTCCAAGGCGCTGCCGAAAAAGAAGCGGCACTTCATCATCTGTTCCGGGGGCGGGCCGGGCATCATGGAAGCGGCCAACCTGGGCGCCAACCGCGCGGGCGGCCTCTCCGTCAGCCTTAACATCAGCCTGCCGATGGAACAAGTGCCCAATCCCTTTCAGACGCGGGAACTCGCCTTCGAATTCCACTATTTCTTTATCCGCAAGTTTTGGTTTGTCTACCTCGCCAAGGCCCTCATTGTCTTCCCGGGCGGTTTCGGCACGTTTGATGAGCTTTTCGAAGTGTTGACGCTGGTCCAGACGAAGAAGGCGAAGAAACCGATGCCGATCGTGGTTTATGGCCGCGAATATTGGGAGGAGGTCGTGAATCTCGACGCCCTGGTTCGCTGGGGCACCATTTCGCCGGAAGATCTGCAATTGTTCCGCATCTGCGACACCGTGGATGAAGCCTACGAGTATCTCACGCAGGAACTGACGCGGCTCTATCTTGGGACGTAGCGGAACGCGACAGAATGTGGCGTTCCTGAAAGTATCCCGCGCCGCTCAGGCCACAAGGGCCTGGGCGTTCTCGTGGATCTTTTCGATAGCGTTGGCGATGTCGTCCATGTCGCTGCGCGGCCCAAGGAACATGGGTTGCGTAAACCAGACGCCTTCGCCGCAGAGCGCATTGTTTTCCGGTAATGCGGCCTCGAAATACTGGTCAATCCGTTCCTTGCCATAGACCTGGAGGGAGCCGCGGGAATACAGGGCGTCTTTGAGGAAGGGTTGCTCGTTGAGTGGCGAATAGCCGGAGGAGCAGGGAACGCCCTCGGCCCGGAGCGCTTCGAGAAACCGGTCGCGGGACAGGCCGGAAAACGCCTGCGGATCATAGCGGAACATGTAGAGGTGATAAGCGTTTCGCGTGCAGCCTTCGTACTGTTCCGCCGGGCGTAGCCCGGGGATGGCCTGGAGCCGTTGCGTCAGGTGCGCGGCGTTCTCTTCGCGGACCCGGCTTTGCGCGTCGAGTCGCGTCAGTTGTTCGCGCAGGAGCGCGCCCTGGAACTCGGTCATGCGGACGTTGTTGCCGCCGTGCACGTAACTGAACCCGCCGGCGCCTTTCCACGGGCGGCCATTGGTGTGAAAGGAATAGGCACGGCCCATCAGGTCTTCGCGGTTGGTCGTGAGCGCGCCGCCCTCGCCGCTGCTCAGGTTCTTGGTGACCTGGAAACTGAAGCAGCCCGTGTCGCCGTGGCTTCCGGCGGGTTTCCCGCGCCATTCGGCCAGGTGCGACTGGCAGGCGTCCTCCACGACAGGGAGAGTGTGCTTCTTCGCCACCGCGAGGATCGTGTCCAGATCGGCCACATTGCCGCCCAGGTGCACGGGGATGATTGCGCGCGTGCGTTCCGTGATGGCCGCCTCGATCTTGTTCGCGTCAATCTGGAAGGTCGCGCGGTCGGTGTCGACGAAGATGGGCAGCGCGTGCAGCAATAACACGACGTTGATCGTGGCGACGAACGTGTAGGGCGGCACGATGACTTCGTCGCCCGGGCCTACCTGCAATGCACCACTCACGCTTGCGCAAGACGTCCATCCAAATCTTTTCGTGGCGCTCGTCGATTTGCGGCCAGGCCGGAAAGCCCGCCGTGCGCACCGGCGTGCCGCCGAGCAGCGCGGGCTTCGCTGCCGAGGTGGCTTGAGGCGCCGCCGCGCCGCCCGTCAAGGCCAGCGCCGCCCCGGCCGCGCCCGCCTGTAAGAATGCCCGCCGCCCAAGTTCGTGTGTTGCCATGACGTGATCCCCCGTTCGGTTATGGCTCCACCGTAGCAAAAGTCAAGCACCCGTGCAATAGGATTCCGCATGGCCCCTTGTATAATGACCATAAGTGGTTGTTCGGGGAAGGGTGATCGCTTCTTGTGCTGGAGGGAGAGTGTCCATGGGCGTCAATAAGAAGCGTTGAGTGTTCTGCGGTCATTCTTGGAGTTTTTTGATCAGATCTTCGTACTCAGCGTGCCTCCCGATCCAGAACCAGACCATCGTTTTTTCCCGCCTCACCCCCACAACGCGGTAATCGTCTGTCACTCGGACAGACCAAGTTTCTTCCTGGGTGTGAATCTTCTTGAAGTGAAGACTTGGATGAGTGGGGTTGGCTTGCCATAGCCGAAAGGAATGCTCCGCTTGCCGTCTTACTTCTTTGGACAGACTTGCAAGGAGACGCCGAAATTGCTTAGTCCGTCTCGAAATCACGGTCCAAGTCTAGCTCGGCGGTTAAACCATCTCGGTCTTCTTGCAGTGCCTGTCGCGCCAGCTTCGCCAGCACGTCTTGCGACTGGGCGAATAACGCATCCCAGCGCGCTTCAGAATCCATTTCACTGAGAATGAACGAAGCGTAGGCATCCTGTTCTTCCGGCGGGAGGGAGGTGAGCCGTTCAAGAACTTTTGCAAGTTGCTCAGTCATACTTGTACGGTATCATGAGTACATTCCCGTTTCAAGTCACCGTACTGGGGAAAGCTGGGGTACCGGGGACTCTCGTGATGCATTCAACTGCCAAACATCAGGGAACAGAGCTTGTGAAACAAACATATTCGAAATTTCATGTCTTCTGGCTCTTGACGCTGTTCGCAATGTCCGTGACGCGCTGGGCAGTAGCGCAGGACTCCGTCGCGCAGGTGATGGACGCGGTGGTGACGCGGCTGTATGAAACGATGAGTCTGGAGCAACTATATGCGCTCGATGATGCGGCGGCGCAAGCAGCATTGAAGCCGGAGGAGCGGCAAGTATTCGCCACGAAGCATTGGTACTTCGATGTGGATGTGCCGGTGGTGGTGTCGGTGCTGCGGCAAATCGAGCAGCAGATCCCGCCTTTCTGGCTGGCGGAGGCCGGCTTCACGAAAACGGACATGCTCGTCAAGAACATGGAGAACTGGACTTATGAAGTGTGGCAGAAACCGTTCCCGGCGGGCCGTGTCGAGTTGGGCATCAATGGCTTCGACAATTTCCGGCCGCATTACCTGGTCTGCGTGGGGCCACAGGATCCGGGGGCCAAGGTGACCATGTCCGGGTTTCATCCCGAGGGGCAGGCAGTGGTCGAGATGCAGCAAGGCGCGCTGACCTACCATGACTGGACAGAACTCGTGCTGACGGAGGTGCCGGAGGCGCTGCGGGGGCAGCAGTTGCTGCCGACTACTCGCGGGCGCGCGGGGGAGGCGGCGCTGGTCGGGGCTTTTCGGAAGACGGAATTCCCTTCCTCGGAGAAGCCGGGGCCGCTCTACCTGACTTGGAGCGGCGACCCGCGCACCTCGCAGACGATCCAGTGGCGCACGAGCACCGTGGTGACCGGTGGCGTCGTGCACTATCGGCCCAAGGGCAGCGGGGGCGACTTCTTGAATGCAAAAGCGGTCCTGGCCTCCATGGAAGACCGCATGCTGGCGAACGACCGGTACTGTCACTGGTTCTCCGCGAATCTGGAAGGTCTCTTGCCTGGAACGGCCTATGAGTATCGGGCGGGCAACGCCACGCTTGGTGCCTGGGGCGAGGGCGAGTTCACCACCGCGCCGGAAGCTCCGCAGCCATTCCGTTTTTTCTTTTGCAGCGACACGCACAGCAATGCGCAGTGGGGCAAGCTGCTGGAAGAAACGTATGGCCGTTTTCCCGATGCTGCATTCTGTACCATCTCCGGCGATCTGGTCGGGACCGGAATGGAGCGCGAGGACTGGGACGATTTCCTGACCTTTGGCGAGCCGATGTTCCGCACGCGCCCGGTGATGCCCGCCATCGGGAACCACGACGCACAACTCGGTCTCCCGCCGAGCATGTACTTGCAGGTGTTCGGCCTGCCCGAAGCCGGCCCGGCAGGACTGACCCCGGAACGCGCCTACACCTTTCGCTACAGCAATACCCAGTTCTTCGTTCTGGACGTGATGAGTGACGCTGGGCCGCAACGTGAGTGGCTCCGGCAGGAATTAGAGAAGAGCGAGGCCCGCTGGAAGATAGCGGTCTTCCATTTCCCCCTGTATTCCAGGGAAGAAGCCTATCCGCGTCTGGTCGAGGCCTGGGGCACACTGTTCGATCAGTATCACGTCGATCTGGTTCTCACCGGGCACATCCATTCCCACCTGCGCACGCGCCCTATGCGCGCCGGTCAGCCGGTGGCCTCCCCCGCGGAGGGTACGGTCTACTTGACGTCGGTCTCGATTCCCACGCGTCCCCTACGGCGGGAAAAGCCGGATTTCGCAGAGGTGTGGCTCGGCGGCGGGCTGTTCTGCAATGTCATCGACGTGAGCGAGGACCAACTCCACGTCCGCGCGGTCACCACCGGCGGTGAGGTGAAGGACGAGTTCACGATCAAGAAGTGACCTTATTCTCAGCGTCTGTTATTCAGTGCCGGTTTCTCCAGAACAGGTTTCATCTGGAAAACAGGGAAGCTGGAAAGGGAAAAAAGGAGAATCCGGCTCTTTGGGCACGGGTTCCCGCCCTTTTCCAACTTTCCAGTGTTCCAGATACTCTCTCCTAGAGGGCTCGACTGGTGCTCGGCGTGCCCTTGTCCCGGTCCTTGCGTGATTGATATCCTTCTCGCAGCATGCCTTTCCCCTCCTTGTTCCCCTCGCCCAGCGGGAGAGGGTCAGGGTGCCGGGACGATGCCGTCAAATGACGCCGCCTCTCCAGGAATGGCGAACAAGGATGTCCGCGCTCCCGTGCCTGCATATGCATACCGGCATGATCTGGAAGACCACTTTGTACAGGACATTGATTCATGAGCACCGCTGCTGTTGATCCCAAGAAGAGCGACCCCCTATACCGGCTGCGCCATTCTCTGGCGCACATCATGGCCCAGGCCATCCTGGAAGTGCGGCCCAAGGCCAAGCTGGCGTTCGGGCCGCCGGTCGAGTTTGGGTTTTACTACGATTTTGATTTTGGCGGGGAGCCGCTTGGAGAGGCGGAGCTTACCGATATCGAAAACCGAATGCGGCGCATCGTGAAGGAAAAGCAGCCGTTCGTCCAGTCCTTCAAATCGCTGGACGAGGCGGTGGATCTGTTGGAGAAGTCTGATCAGGACTACAAGGTCGAGTACGCGCGGGAACTGGTGGAGACCGGCAAGGCAGGCGATGAAGGGCTGGGCTTTTATACCAACGGCCCCTTCACCGACATGTGCGAGGGGCCGCACCTCTCGCACACCGGCGAGGTGCCCAAGGGCTGCTTCAAACTCGACCGCATTTCCGGGGCGTACTGGCGTGGCGACGAAAAGCGGCCGATGTTGTCGCGCGTTTATGGCTTGGCCTTCCCAAGTAAAGAAGAATTGGAAGATTACATCCAGCGGCGCAAGCTGGCGCAGGAACGGGACCACCGCAAGCTCGGCAATGAACTCGACCTGTTCTTCATGGATGAAGACGTGGGCGTGGGGCTGCCGCTGTGGATGCCGAACGGCGCGGTCATCCGCGAAGAACTCGAGAAATGGGCGAAGGAAGTCGAGTTCCGCGCCGGGTACCAGCGCGTGAGTACTCCATCCATAACCCGCGCGCAGCTTTACCATACCTCGGGCCACCTCCCCTACTATGCCGAGAGCATGTACCCGCCGATGACCGTCGACGAAAACGACGAGTACTACCTGCGGCCCATGAACTGTCCGCACCACCACAAGATTTATGGCGTGCGCCCGCGTTCGCACCGCGATCTGCCGCTGCGCCTGGCGGAGTACGGCAACACCTACCGCTACGAGAAGCACGGCTCGCTGGCCGGGCTGTTGCGCGTGCGCGCCATGTGCATGAACGACGCGCACATCTACTGCACCCCGGAACAAGTCGAGCAGGAATTCCGCGCGGTCATGGACATGTACTCCATGTACTACTCCCACCTGCGCATGGGCAACTTCCGCGTCCGCCTCTCGCTCCACGACTCGAACAGCGACAAGTTCATCGGCAACGCAGCCGAATGGGAACGCAGCGAAGCGATCGTCCGCGACGTGCTCAAAAACCTGGGCATCGAGTTCGAGGAAGAATCGGGGGAAGCTGCGTTCTACGGGCCGAAAGTGGATATCCAGGTGAAGAACCTGCTGGGACGCGAAGAGACCGTCTCCACCTGCCAGCTTGATTTCGTCGTCGCAGAACGCTTCGACCTCGAATACACCGACGCGGACGGCCAGAAGAAGCGCCCCTACATTCTCCACCGCGCGCCGCTTTCCACTCACGAGCGCATGATCTCGTTCCTCATCGAATTCTACGGCGGCGCCTTCCCCACCTGGATGGCCCCGATCCAGGTGCAGATCGTACCCGTGAACGACACCGTGCTCGACTACGCCCAAGAGATCGAGCAGCGCCTCCGAAACGATCTCTTCCGCATCCAAATCGACAGTTCCGACGAAAGCTTCAACAAGAAGATCCGCACCGCCGTTACCCACAAAATCCCCAACATCTGGATTCTCGGCAACAAAGAAAAAGAGCAACGCAACATCACCTGGCGCCGCTACTGCAGCAAACTCCAGCAGACCGTCCCCCTAGACCACGCCGCCCACGCCCTCGAACGACTGCGAAAAGAGAGGATGATGGACAACTTCGAGGACGTGGCGCTGCCGGTTGGCGGGTAACGTTGGTTAGGGTTGGACTAAACTTGGTAGCCAGGCAGAAACATCGGCGGGCTTGACCGCACTAACGTGCGGATAGCCAAGAATTAGCCTGTCGGCTGTTAAAAGCAGACAATTTCTGGCTCGTGCTTCAGCAATGAGAATCCTGTCAGCCGGATCGCGGTGAAGCGGCGCTGGCAACCGGACGGAAGCGACCGCCATGTCGCGCGTGATTGGCAGGACGATAATCCGGGAGTTACTGCAAGCCCTATCGAGCCAGTCGTCCAGATTTGTAGAAAGTCCAAGTTTCTTGCCCGTCACCAGTGCGGCGACTTCCCAGCATGAGACTACGGACACACCAAGGGCGGCCTCAGGCGCCCCGTCCAACGCTTCGAGCGCCACTCTTGTCAGCCGGGTGTCTCCGTTGACCCACCAGATCCAGACGTGCGTGTCAAGAATGATCAACGCAACGCATCCCAATCATCCGCCGGCAGGCCGGGCTCGAAAGGATTTGGAAAATCGGTCACGCTCCCGCGAAGGGCAAGGAAATAGCTGTCGTCCTTTTTCTCTGGAATCGGCACGATACACACCTCCGACCCCTCGGGTAGAGATTCGCCTTCATCGAGAAGGATT
>JACPGD010000329.1 GCA_016182645.1 Candidatus Hydrogenedentota bacterium
TTTCTCGTCGCCTGGGAGGTAATGGCGCTCGCCGGCTACTTCCTGGTCACCACCGAAAGCGAGAAAGAAGAGGTCCAGGAGGCTGGCTGGATCTACTTCGTGGCCACGCACCTGAGTTCACTCTTGCTCTTCGCCTTCTTCGCCCTCTATCGCCTCGCCAGCGGCAGTTATGCCTTGCTGCCTCTGGCAAACGGCACCCTCGACCCCGTACTCATCCATGCCCTCTTCCTTCTCGCTGTGGCCGGATTTGGCATCAAAGCCGGCCTGTTCCCCCTACATGTCTGGCTGCCTTCGGCGCATGCCAACGCGCCCAGCCATGTCTCAGCGCTTTTTTCAGGCGTGCTCATCAAGCTCGGCGTCTATGGTGTCATGCGCGCGTGCTGGCTCCTGCCTGCGCCGCCGGTATGGTGGGGGGGACTGCTACTCATCCTCGGCGTCTGTTCCGGCATCTACGGCGTCGTTTTCGCCATTGGCCAACACGACCTGAAGCGGCTCCTGGCCTACCACAGCATCGAGAACATCGGCATCATCTTCATGGGCCTCGGCCTCGCCCTGCTGGGCCAGACCTATCACGAGCCGGCCTGGGTGGTGCTGGGCATGGCCGGCGCCGTCCTCCACGTCTGGAACCACGGGCTGTTCAAATCCCTTCTCTTCCTCGGCGCCGGGTCCGTTATCCACGCGGTACACACGCGCGAGATCGATCACCTCGGCGGCCTCGCCAAGCGCATGCCGTGGACCTCCGGCTTCTTCATGGTGGGCGCCGCGGCCATCTGCGGCCTGCCGCCGCTCAATGGCTTTATCAGCGAGTTGTTCATCTACCTCGGCCTGTTTCAGGCGCTTGGCACGCAGCAGGCCGCGGCGTGGCCGCTCGCCGCGCTCGCCATTCCCGCCCTGGGCCTCATCGGCGCGCTGGCGCTAGCCTGTTTCGCCAAGGTGCACGGCGCGGTCTTCCTCGGCGAACCGCGCACGCCGGCCGCGGAGCAGGTCCATGAATCCGGCGTGGGCATGCTGGGCCCCATGGCCCTCCTTGCGGTGCTCTGCTGCGTCATTGGCTTGTTCCCTGTCCTCGTGGCGCCCGCCCTGCAAACCATCAGTGCCACGTGGGCGCCCGAGCTCGCCACTTCCACCACGCCCTTGAACACACTCGCGCCCCTGCGAATCCTCTCGATACTCGGCCCGATCTTGCTGGTGGTGGCGGCCGCGATTTTTGCAATGCTGTCGTACCGCGCGCGCGATGCCCGGCGCGTACCGCGGCCGACATGGGATTGCGGTTATGTCGCGCCCTCCGCGCGTATGCAGTACACCGCCTCTTCGTTCGCGCAAATGCTCGTCGATCTCTATCACTGGCTGCTGCTGCCGCAGGCGAAGTCCCCCCGGATTGAAGATCTCTTTCCCACGGCAGCGGCCTTTCACAGCCACGTGCCCGACGCCGTGCTGGATCGCGCCGTTAATCCGGTGTTACAGCAGACCTCACACGCCCTCGCGCGCCTGCGTTTCCTCCAGCAGGGCCGTGTCCAGGTGTATATCGTGTACGTTGTTGTCACACTCCTTGTCCTGATGGCCCTGATATGACGATGCCGCCATTAACAGATCTACTGGTGCATCTTTTGCTCCTGTTCGCGGCGCCCCCGCTGCTGCTCGGCGTCATCAACAAGACCAAAGCCTTCTTTGCCGGACGAATCGGGCCGCCCGTGCTTCAGGCCTACTACGATCTGTTCAAGCTGCTCCGCAAAGATGCCGTCCTGAGCCAGACCACCACCTGGGTCTTCCTCGCGGGGCCTGCCGCGGGCGTGGTCACGGTGCTTGCCGCCGGACTGCTTGTTCCTTTTGGGCAGCACGCCGCGCCGCTCGCCTTCTCCGGCGACATGCTGCTCTTCGCGTACTTACTGGCCATGGGCCGTTTCATGACCGTGTCCGCCGCGCTCGATACCGGCTCCGCTTTCGAAGGCATGGGCGCGGCGCGCGAAGTGACTTTCTCCAGCCTGGCCGAGCCCGCGCTCTTCCTCGGCTTCGCCGCCCTGGCCCGGCTCACACACTCGATGAGCCTCACCGACATGGTTGCGGGCATTGGCGCCGGGCAATTGGCGGTCCTCGTGTTGATTGCCGGCGCCTGGTTTCTCGTCCTCCTGGCGGAAAACTGCCGCATCCCAATCGACGACCCCAACACGCACCTCGAACTCACCATGATCCACGAGGTCATGGTGCTCGACCACAGCGGTCCGGCTTTCGGGCTGATCCTCTACGGCGCGGCCGTGAAACTGTTCGTGTTTGCCGCGCTTGTCGTGGACATCGCCATGCCGGTCCCCGTGGCGGAACCGTTGGCAAGTTGGACGCTGTTCGTGGCGTGTGTGCTGGCACTGTCCATCATCATTGGGGTCATCGAGTCGTGCATGGCGCGCCTGCGCCTGTTGACCGTCCCGCGGCTGCTCGTGTGCGCGTGTCTCCTGTCGGCATTCGCCGTCGTCTTACTGGTGCGGTCATGAGGGTGACGCCGTGATCAAAGTGCTGTTGACCATGATCATCTTCTTGAACTTCTTCGCCCTCGGCACAAGCCGCATGCGCGCCGTCATTCAAACCGTCGGCCTGCAAGGCGCCATCCGTCCTCGTCGCCTTGCTCACCATGTCCATCAAAGGCCTGCTTATCCCCTCGCTGCTGTTCCGCGCCATTCGTGAGGTCCACATCCGCCGCGAAGTCGAGCCCATCCTCGGCTTTGTGCCTTCGCTCCTCCTCGGCGGCCTGGGCACCGCGCTGGCCGTGATATTCACCGAGAATCTGCCGCTCGACGGCAACCCAATGGATGCCTTGATTGTTTCCACCTCTTTTTCCACGATTCTGACCGGCTTTATCCTCCTCACCTCGCGCCAGAAGGCCATTACCCAGGTGGTCGGCTATCTCGTCCTTGAAAACGGCATCTTTGTCTTCGGCCTCCTCCTGATCGAGGCCGTCCCGTTCTTCGTCGAAATGGGCGTCCTCCTCGACGTCTTCGTCGGCGTCTTCATCATGGGCATCATCATCAACCACATCCAGCGCACGTTTTCATCGCTCGATACGGCGCACCTCCAACGGCTGAAGGAGTAGGCGTGTCTGGTTTTGTGCTCGCATTATTGCCTCTGCTCGGCGCCGCCCTGGCTTATGCGCTGCCGCTGAACCGCCTCCGGCCTCTTGTACTGCCGGCGGTGGCCACCGCGCACTTGCTCCTCACGCTCTACGCGGTCCAGGGTAGACCCGTCTTGCCCGGAGACCAGTGGTTCATGCTCGACCCCGCGGGCAAAATCGTCCTGCTGACCATCAGCATCCTCTTCTTCTGTTGCGCCCTCTACGCCCCGGGCTACCTGCGCCATCATGCCACGCGTTCCAACCGCATGCTGTGTACCTGCCTGCTCTGGATGCTCTCGATGATGACCGTCGTGACGCATGCCCAGCACCTCGGGCTGATGTGGGTGGCCATGGAAGCCACGGCCCTCTCGAGCGCGCCGCTCATCTATTTCCGCCACACGCCGGAAGCCATCGAGGCCACCTGGAAATACCTGCTGCTCTCTTCCATCGGCGTCGCGCTGGCCCTGCTCGGCTCGTTCTTCCTGGCCTATGCCGCGATGGTCGGAGGCGGCATGACCAGCCTGCTGTTCTCAGACCTGGTGCAGGGCGCGCCGGACCTGTCGAAGCCGTGGCTGCACGCCGCGTTTGTCACGCTCCTGGTGGGCTATGGCACCAAGATGGGACTTGCGCCCATGCACACCTGGAAGCCTGACGCCTATGGCGAGGCGCCGGGCGTTATTGGCGCGCTCTTGGCCGGCGGTCTGACCAGTTGCGCCTTTCTCGCCATCGCCCGCTTCACCATGGTGCTCTCCGCCGCAGGCGACGCCGCTCTCGCACACCGGCTGCTCATCGGCCTCGGGCTGCTCTCGATGGGCACCGCCGCCGCGTTCCTCGCCCGCCAGCGTGACTTCAAACGCATGCTCGCCTACTCCAGCGTCGAGCACATGGGCATCCTCGCCATCGGCATGGGCATCGGCGGCCTCGGTGTCTTTGGCGCGCTCCTGCACTTGATCAACAACGCCCTCACCAAAGGCGTTCTGTTCCTGGCCGCGGCCAACATCCACCGCACCTACGGCAGCAAATCCGTGGACGAAGTGCGCGGCGCATTTCAGCGCGCCCCCCTCTCTGCCGCCTTCTTCCTCATGGGCTTCATCGCCATCGCCGGCTCGCCGCCCTTCGGCCCATTCGTCAGTCTCTTTTCGATCTTGCAGGCGGCCTTCGAGAGACACTACTTCCTGACCGGCGCCGCGCTCCTGATCATGCTCTGGGCCATCTTCATCGGCATGGGCTGGACCGTGCTGCGTGTCGTGCAAGGCGCGCCGGTGGCGCGGCCACCACAAACGGGAGACTTGCCACAATCATCCACCCGGGAACGGAAGTCTCTTGTCGTGCCCGTGGCCGTACTCGCCTGCCTCGTGTTGCTCATGGGGATCTGGATCCCCGCGCCGCTCGGCAACCTGCTCCGCGAAGCGGCCGCCTATCTGGAGGTGCAGCCTTAAATGGCCGAAAAAGCGCCAAAACTCACGCGCATTTGGAACGGTTCCGCGCTGCCGCTCGACCGCGTCGCGCGCATGAACATGGATGGCTTCCAGATGGCTGTTGGCGAAGCCATCGCCCGGGGCTGGCGCGTTTCGACTCTTTTCGCGCTGAACCGTGGGGAGGACACCGGCCTCGAACTGGTTGCGGTATTCGCCGATGACGCGCGCGCCACATTGCACGTGAGCATTGCTGCCGTCGAGAACAACTGGTTCCCCTCGCTGACGCCCGCGTGTCCGCAGCTTCACATGTTCGAGCGCGAGATCTATGAACAGTTCGGCGTCGTGCCCGGTGGCCACCCCTGGCTCAAGCCCGTGCGCTATGCCGGTCCCTTTCCGGGAAGTGCCACCCGCGAGATACCGGACTCGCCGGAGATTGGACGCGCTGAATACTTCCAAGTGAGGGGGGAAGAAGTCCACGAAGTCGCCGTCGGCCCCGTGCATGCCGGCGTGATCGAGCCTGGCCACTTCCGCTTTCAGTGCCACGGCGAGAATGTGTTTCACCTCGAAATCATGCTCGGCTACCAGCACCGTGGCGTCGAGGAAGCGGCCCTGGGCGGCCCCCACAAGATCACGCAGCGCCAGATGGAGACCCTGGCCGGTGACACCTCCATCGGTCATGGCTGGGCCTACTGCCAGAACCTCGAGGCGCTGTCCGGTGCGCAGGTGCCGCCGCGTGCGCTCGTCCTGCGCGGCATTGCCCTCGAGCTCGAACGGCTTGCCAATCACGCCGGCGACCTCGGGGCGCTCGCCGGCGATGTCGGCTATCTCCCGACGATGTCTTACTGCGGCCGGCTGCGCGGCGACTTCCTCAACATGAGCGCCGCCCTCTGCGGCAATCGTTTCGGGCGCAATCTCCTAGTGCCCGGCGGCGTGCGGTTCGATTGCGACGTGGCCACCGTCAAAGACCTCGAAGATCGTCTGGCCACCGCCGAGCGCGAAATTACCCAGGCCGTAAACCTCCTGTGGAACACACCGTCCGCCCTCGGCCGCTTTGAGCACACCGGCGCCGTCACCCGCCGCCAATGCGTGGACCTGGGCATGGTTGGCCCGGCGGCCCGCGCGTGCGGCGTCGAAGTGGATGTCCGCTGCACCCATCCCACCGGCATCTATCAATTCACGACCATCCCCGCCGCCATTGCCCACTACGGCGACGTGAACAGCCGCGCGTTTGTGCGCTGGCTCGAAATACAACGTTCGCTCCTCTTCCTGCGCGAACGATTGCGCACGCTCCCCGAGGGGCCGTTGCGTGTGGACTGCGCTCCGCTGGCCGCGAACTCCCTGGTAGTGTCGCTGGTTGAGGGCTGGCGCGGCGAAATCTGCCACGTGGCGATCACCAACGTGCAAGGACGCTTCGCCCGCTACAAGATCACCGACCCCTCCTTCCACAACTGGATGGGGCTCGCCCTCGCCTTGCGCGGACAGCAAATCTCCGACTTCCCCCTCTGCAACAAGAGTTTCAACCTCTCCTATTGCGGATTTGACTTATGATTGGGAATTACACTGATGGATCGGGTGGCAGCTTTAAGCGCGGTGTCGGCCTGAAATACTGCGCGTCCACCTGCTCTTCCGCGCTTAAGGCTGCGCGTGCAATGCGCGGCATGCCCAGCCCGTGTCCCTTAAGTCCTTTCCGTCCTTTCGGTCCTTTCTCACAACCGGTGTACTCCCATGATTAGGGCACTCCTCACCAGACTCCAGCAGGGTCACCGCACTATGGCCTATCCTGCCGGCCCGCCGCCCCCGCTGCCCCAGCATTTCCGTGGCCGGCCCCTGCTCGACCAGGCCCGCTGCCAGGCCGAATGCCGTGCCTGCGAGGAAGCCTGCCCCACGCAGGCCATTGCCATCACGGACACACCGCGTGTCGACCTCGGCCGCTGCCTCTTCTGCACCGAATGCGCCGACGCCTGCCCCACCGGCGCCCTCACCTACAGCCAGGACTACCGCCTTGCCGTCCGTGCCCGCGAAGACTTGGTGGTCTCTCCAGAAGAAGAACTGCGCCTTGCGCGTGCGCTCGATGGCAAACTGAAATCCCTCTTCGGGCGCTCGCTCAAGCTGCGCCAAGTCAGCGCTGGCGGTTGCAATGCCTGCGAAGCCGATGTCAACGTCCTCGGCACGATCGGTTGGGACATCGGCCGTTTCGGCATCCAGATGGTTGCGTCCCCGCGCCACGCCGACGGCATCCTCGTCACCGGCTGCGTCTCCGAAAACATGCGCGTCGCGCTGCAAAAGACTTACGACGCCGTCCCTACCCCCAAACTCGTCATCGCCGTCGGCGCCTGCGCCATTGCAGGCGGACCATTCATCGGTCGCCCCCAACAACACAACGGCATCCCCGCCTCCATCCCCGTGGACCTCTACATCCCCGGCTGTCCCCCGCATCCCCTCACGATCTTGGACGGACTGCTGCGCCTGCTGGATCGCCTGCAAGCAGTATCTTCGCGTGAGTGACTCCGAAGACGAATGAGGCGAGGGGCGTGTTCCTTTCACTCGCATCTCGTATCATGGAAGGAGAACGCATCGGGAACATCCGGAAATAAACCAGACTCGAAAAAACTCATGTCGCTGGGGTGCATGGATGGGAAGAACAAAACTGGAGCTTGCGCGTAGCGAGAAAAAGAAGATGAAGAAGAGCGCTCGAGATCGGGCGAAACTCGAACAGGGGGTGGAACAGCGTTTGCCGGAATTGTCTGGAAGGGCCTTCGCCGCTGCCCGGCAGAAAGCGCTGGATGCCGGCGAGACTGTCTTGGAGGCCCGGGAGGGCGCTCTGTATAGGGTCCATCCCAATGGCACTTTCGAAATCGTGAAGACAATTGCACCACCCCGGCCAGTCACGCGGGGCGCAAGAATCACTCTCCGCTAGTCATGCCTCCACCAAGAATGCGCGTGCCCTTCAGCGGGTGCGTGAAACCCACGGAGACGCCGTCAACGAGGACGAGATCCACTTCCGTGTGTGGTACGCCCAATTGCTCGGTCAGGTGTTTTTGGGGGCGCTGGCGGAGATCGGGTCAGCGTTTATCCTAGAAAAAGCATTTGGATCGCAGATAACGTAGATATTCGCAGATTTCCGTGGGTATACACGGACTTCCTGGTGGGTTCGTCGAAACCATTCCGGTGACGCGCAAGGATCGATTCTTGGCTGGTGACACATGCTTCAACTCTCGATATTCCAATCTGATGCTGCCACTTACATCTGCGCACATCTGCGTCATCTGCGGTTGAACTGCTGTTTTCAGCGTTTATCCAATCTTTGAGTCGCTGCTCATGCGTGACGGCGGGCTGTCAGGCCGCGTATACTAATTCTTGGCGTGGTGCAGTACCTGTTTTCCTGGCGTGAATGGAGGAAGAAGCAATGAGATCCGCCTTTGCTGTCATTCTATTGTTCGTGCCTGCCCTTCTGGCCGGATGCGCTGGGCTGAAGGATCAAACACGGCAGGACCAGCCTAAACAGGCAGTCAGTGCCGCCCCGATGTCTGCGCAAGCTCGGGGAGTTTCTTTCCCGGTCACGACCGCCTCCGCCGCCGCGCAGGCAACCTTTGATCGCGGGCTGGCGCTGGCGTATGCCTTCAATTATGGGCTGGCGGAGAAGACCTTCCGGAACGCCGCTGAACTGGATCCGAACTGCGCCATGGCGTGGTGGGGCGTCGCACTGGTAAACGGGCCGCACATCAATTTCCCGAAGGTGCCGCCCGAGAAGGCCCGGGCAGCGTGGGACGCCGTCGGCCGGGCGCGTAAACTCGCGGGCGGGCTCAGTCCGAAAGAAGAAGCATTGCTTGCGGCACTCGAAAAGCGCTACGTCGCGCAGCAGCCCGACGACCGTCGCCCGCTGGACGAGGCCTATGCCGCGGCCATGCGCGACGTCTCGAAAGCCTATCCTGACGATGTGAACGTGAGTACATTGTTCGCCGAATCCATGATGGATCTGCGGCCCTGGGACCTCTGGACGCTCGAGGGTACGCCGCAGCCGGGCACGGAGGAGATCGTGGCCACGCTCGAGCGCGCCATGGCGCTCGACCCGCGGCACCCTGGCGCGAACCATCTCTACGTTCACACCGTCGAAGCATCGCCGCGCCCGGAACGGGCCGTCCCCGCGGCAGACCACCTGCGCGACGTGGCGCCGGGCGTCGGGGTCGGGACAGGCCATCTCGTGCATATGCCCGCGCACATCTACGCGCGCGTCGGGCGCTGGCACGACGCATTGGTGGCAAACCAGCACGCCATGGAGGCAGACGCGGTCTATCGCGCGGAAAACCCGCGGCCGGGCTTCTTCGCGCTGTACATGTTGCACAACATGCATTTCTACGCCTATGCGGCCATGATGCAGGGACGCAGCGCCGACGCACTGAAGGCGGCGCGACAGATGGTGGGCAGCGTGCCCCCGGAATTACTGACGGAATTCGCCCCCGTTGCCGATGGCTACATGATCTTCGTCTCCGAAGTCCTCATGCGCTTCGGACAATGGGAGGCCCTCCTGGCGGAGCCGGCCCCGGCGGAAGGGTTGCCCCTCTCACGGGCGCTCTGGCACTTCACGCGCGGCGCGGCATTCACGGCGCTGAACAAGCTCGACGAGGCCGAGGCCGAGCGCACGGCCTTCCGCGAGGCCGCGGCGAAAGTGCCCGAGGAATGGCGCTTTGGGAATAGCCCCGCCTCAAATGTTCTGGCGGTTGCCGCGGGCGTGCTGGATGGGGAAATAGCGGCCAAACGCGGGGAGTTCAACACAGCCATCCTCCGGCTGGAAGAAGCGGTCCGGATCGAGGACCAACTGCGCTACGACGAGCCCCCCGACTGGATTCAGCCCGTGCGGCACACCCTCGGCGCCGTGCTCCTGCGCGCAGGCCGCCACAAAGGCGCCGAGACGGTCTATCGTGAAGACCTCGCGAAGTATCCCGGCAACGGCTGGTCGTTGTTCGGTCTGGCGCGTGCCCTGCACTTGCAGAACAAACCCGGCGAGGCCGCGCTCGTCGAGCGCCAGTTTGCCGACGCCTGGGCAGACGCCGACATGAAAATGCAATCGTCGTGTTTGTGCCAGCCGGGCGTGTGATGTGTTGCAAACAGGCTCAAACACGGACTCCTGGCTTATGAAAAAGCATCCCTGAAAACAACCACTTAACGTTGCCGCCGTCTGGGTACGGCGGTGGCGGGCGTGCGGCCGCGCCAACGCGGTGCTTCCATTTGGCTGTCCCACGCAGCGTAGAGGTCGGCGAGTTCCTCGGCCTTCGTGGGCATTTCCGCGGCGAGATCGTGTTGTTCTTCGCGGTCCCGCGCCAGATCGAAGAGCATCGGCGCTACACCCGCAGGTTCGACGGCGAGCTTCCAATCGCCGTGGCGGATCGCATGCCGCTCCCCCATCCGCCAGCACAGCGTTTCATGCGGCCTGCCCGAGTCGCTTCCCGCCAAATAGGGGAAAAGGTCAACGCCGTCCAGCTTCCATTGCGGCTCAACCGTCGCGCCAGCAGCCGCCATGACCGTCGGGTGGATGTCGAGTGAGATGGTCGGCTGCTCGTAAACCTGTCCCGCCGGCATTTGGCCTTTCCACTGCATCATGAAAGGCACGCGGATGCCGCCCTCGAACATCTGGCTCTTCTGGCCGCGAAGCGGGCCGTTGCCCGAGCTTGTGCGCAGCGTGGGACCGCCATTGTCGCTGATGAAAACGATGAGTGTGTTCTCTTCAAGACCCAGTTCGCCCGCTTTCGACAAGACTTGCCCAACCGCATCGTCCAACGCGGAGAGCATGGCGCAGAAGGTGCGCCGCTTCTCGTCCTCAATGTTCGGAAAGCGCGCGAGGTAGGTTTCTTCAGCTTCGAGCGGGCCATGGACGGCGTTGAAGGGGAGGTACAAGAAGAACGGTTCGTCCTTGTGTCGCTCCATGAAATCTACCGCCTCGCGGGCGAAAGCATCGGTCAGGTATTCGGATTCTCTCACCGGAGTTGCACTACGGAGAAGGCGGGCACCCTTGGCATTGCCGAAATACGTGTGGGAGCCGGCGAGGAAACCGAAGAACTCATCAAAGCCCCGTTGTGGCGGGGTCAGCTCCGGCTGAAAACCGAGGTGCCATTTCCCAACCATGCCCGTGGCGTAGCCGAGCTCCTTGAGCCGTTCCGGCAATATCGTTTCACTCCGCGGCAAACCAAAGTCTGGCTCCGCCTCCTCCGGCGGACCAGGATTGAACTCATGACCGAAACGCTGCTGATAGCGGCCCGTCATCAGTCCCGCCCGCGTCGGACTGCACACCGGACAGGAGACGTAGCCCTGCGTGAAACGCACGCCGTTGTCCGCGAGGGAATCGATGTTTGGCGTGGGAATCTCCGTGCCGCCGTACGCGCCCAATTCGCCGTAACCGAGATCGTCCGCGACAATGAGCACAATATTCGGCTTTCGCACCCCGCCTAATGTTGGCGAGACTCCCACATCTGATACTGTTGAACAGCCCGCCAACAGAACTGCGGATGACCTGATGAAATCGCGCCGGTTCATGCACAAACCCTCCCGCTAATTCGCTATCTAGTGTCTGTCTGCGTTTGTCCGTGTCTGTCTGTGTCCGTCTGTGTCTGTCCGTGTTCCCTGGCCCACCCAACTGCAACTACTTCAGGTTAACCTTCGCACTCTCAAACCCCAACCAGTATGATATGGTTGCCTGTGTAGTTGAGGCCGCTCAAGCCAAAGAGGGACCGGAAATGTGGACATCTGAATTCGTTACCCGCGCGTGGGCCGTCACTGCGCTGATCTTTTCCTGTGGCCTGGCCGCTGCTGAAGAGTCAGAACCGGGGCCAGATATCATGGTGCTCGCCGAAGCAAACAACCCCAAGCCCGATGCGCTACCCACAATCCGCGTAGTCAAAGAGAAGCTATGGGGCAAGTACTTCCCGATGGTCTCGGTGACTTTCCCAAATGTGCCGGACTTCCAGTGCGACGCCTGGTGCTATGAGGCGGCCGTCGATTTTCTCGACGCGCAGGCTATCGACGGCGGCGCGGTGGAAATGCGTCACCGC